>NZ_JBVHQB010000014.1:0-255361 GCF_055567635.1 Streptomyces sp. NPDC026500
GTGGACTGGGAGGCGGGCGCGGTGCGCCTGTTGACCGAGTCCGTCGCCTGGCCCGAGACCGGCCGGCCCCGCCGCGCGGCCGTCTCCTCCTTCGGCATCAGCGGTACCAACGCCCACACGATCATCGAGCAGCCCCCGTCCGCGTCCGCCCCGGAACCGGTCGGCGACACCACGGGCCCGCTGCCGTACGTGCTGTCGGCGCGGTCGCCCGAGGCACTGCACGCCCACGCCGCCCGGCTGCGGGTGCACCTGGAGCAGAGTCCGGGGGAGCGGACCGTTGACGTGGCCCACACGCTGGCGGTGCACCGTGCAGTGTTCGACCACCGCGCGGTGGTCGTGGCCGGAGACCGCGACCAGCTGGTACGCGGTCTGAACGCGCTGGAGTCCGACGGCACGGCCGCCGGGGTCGTGCGCGGGGAGGCGGATTCCCGAGGCAAACTCGCCTTCCTCTTCACGGGCCAGGGCAGTCAGCGGCTGGGTATGGGGCGTGAGTTGTACGCGTCCCAGCCGGTGTTCGCGGCGGCGCTGGACGCGGTCGCCGAACGGATGATCCTCGAACCGCAGCTGAAGGATGTGCTGTTCGGCGAGGACACCGAGCTGTTGAACCGTACGGAGTTCGCGCAGCCTGCGTTGTTCGCCATCGAGGTGGCGTTGTTCCGGCTGTTCGAGTCGTGGGGTGTGCGGCCGGACTTCGTGTCCGGGCACTCGATCGGTGAGATCGCTGCCGCCCATGTGGCCGGGGTGTTCTCGCTGGAGGACGCCTGCAAGCTCGTGTCGGCCCGTGGTCGGCTGATGCAGGCGCTTCCGGAGGGCGGCGTGATGATCGCGCTCCAGGCGACCGAGGATGAGGTCACGCCGCTGCTGTCGGAGCGGGTGAGCATCGCGGCGATCAACGGGCCGCGGTCCGTCGTCATCGCCGGTGATGCGGAGGAGGTCGAGAGGGTCGCCGGATCGTTCGGCGACCGCAAGTCCAAGCGGCTGACCGTCAGTCACGCCTTCCACTCGCCGCACATGGACGGCATGCTCGACGCCTTCCGCGAGGTCGCGGAGGCCCTGACGTACGAGCTGCCGAAGATATCGGTGATCTCGAATGTGAGCGGTGCTCTCGCTTCGGAGGAGCTGACGCAGCCCGAGTTCTGGGTGCGGCACGTCCGTGAGGCGGTCCGTTTCGCCGACGGCATCCGAGCCCTCGAAGCCGCGGGGGTGAGCACGTACCTCGAACTCGGTCCCGACGGCGTCCTGTCCGCCATGGCCCAGGACTGCATCGAGGGCGGCGACGCCGCTGCCTTCGTCCCCGCCCTGCGCGACGGCCGCGACGAGGCCGAGACCGCCGTCACCGCCCTCGCCCAGGCTCACGCCCACGGCACGCGCGTCGACTGGGCCGCCTACTTCGCCGGTACGGGCGCACACCGCGTGGACCTGCCGACGTACGCCTTCCAGCACGAGCGGTACTGGATCGACGTGCCGGTCGGTGGTGTCGGCGACGTGACCTCGGCCGGGCTCGGCGACGCCGAGCACCCGCTGCTCGGCGCGGCGGTGGAACTGCCGGACGGGGCGGGCACGGTGTTCACCGCGAGACTGTCCCTGGCCGCGCACCCGTGGCTCGCTGACCACGCCGTCGCGGGCACGGTCCTGCTGCCGGGTACGGCCTTCGTGGAGCTGGCGCTGCACGCCGGACGGCGGGTCGGCGCCGATGTACTGGAGGAGCTGACCCTGGAGGCCCCTCTGGTGCTGCCCGAGCAGGGCGCCCGCCAGCTGCGGGTCTCCGTGACCGGGCCGGACGAGGCGGGCCGGCGGGCACTGCACGTGCACTCGCGTCCCGAAGGCGACGCGCGGGCGGACGCGCAGCCGGACGAGCCGTGGACGCGGCACGCCGGTGGCGCGCTGGCCTCGCCGGAACCGGCGGCGCTGCCGGACCGGCTGGAGGCCTGGCCGCCCGCGGGCGCCGAGAAGCTGGACTCGGACGACCTGTACGAGCGGTTCGCGGCTGGTGGGTTCGGCTACGGTCCGGGCTTCCGCAACCTGCGGGCGGCCTGGCGCCACGGCGAGGAGCTGTACGCGGAGCTGGCCCTGGCCGAGGGCTCCGGCGCGGACGCCTTCGGGGTGCACCCGGCGCTGCTGGACGCGGCCCTGCACGGCCTGGCGCTCGGGATCGTTCCGCTCGGCGAGGGGCAGGACGCGGCCGGGCAGGTCCGGCTGCCGTTCTCCTTCAGCGGGGTCGCCCTGCACTCGGTGGGCGCGGACGCGCTGCGGGTGCGGCTGGCTCCGGCCGGTTCGGGGGCGGTGTCCCTGACGGCCTACGACGTGCAGGGCGCACCGGTGCTGGCGGTGGAGTCGCTGCTGCTGCGGGCGCTCGACCCGGCCCGGCTCGGGGCCGCCCAGGCGCCCGCGTACCACGAGTCGCTGTTCCGGCTGGAATGGCCGATCGTGTCCGCCGCGCCCGGGAAGAACGGGCGCTGGGCGGTTGTCGGGGACGACCCGATGGGCCTGGAGGCCGCGTTGCGCGGTGCCGGGCACGCCGTCGACGGGTTCGCCGACGCGGGTGTCCTGGCGGGTGTGGTGGCCTCGGGCAAGCCGGTGCCTGACACCGTGCTGGTGTCGTACGCCCCGTCGGACGGTGGCGATGCGGCGCCGGCCGCGCACGACGCGCTGGCGCTGGTGCGCGACTGGCTCGCCGGGGACGTACCGGAGGACGCCCGGCTGGTCGTGGTGACCCGGGGCGCGGTGGAGGCCCGACCGGGCGAGGGCGTGGCCGACGTGGCCCACGCGGCCGTATGGGGTCTGCTGCGCTCGGCGCAGTCGGAGAACCCGGGCCGGTTCGTGCTGCTGGACCTGGACGCGTCCGCCGCCACCGATCCGGCCGAGGCCCTGACCGCCGCCGCGGCCACGGGCGAACCCCAACTCGCGGTCCGCGACGGCGAGATGCGCGCGGCCCGGCTGGCCCGCGTACCGGCCGGCCGGGAGACGGTCGCGGAGATCGCCCTCGATCCCGAGGGCACGGTCCTCGTCACCGGTGGCACCGGGGCGCTGGGCGGTCTGCTGGCCCGGCATCTCGTCGTCGAACACGGTGTACGGCACCTGCTGTTGACGAGTCGGCGCGGTCCGGCCGCCGAGGGCGTGACCGAACTCGTGGCGGAGTTGCGCGAGTTGGGGGCCGAGGCGACCGTGACGGCGTGCGACGCGGCCGACCGGGACGCGCTGGCTACGCTGCTGACGTCCGTGCCGCCCGCGCACCCGCTGACGGCGGTCGTGCACACGGCCGGTGTGGTCGACGACGGCATGGTGGGTTCGTTGACGCCGGAGCGCCTGGAGAAGGTGCTGCGGCCCAAGGCCGAGGCGGCGCTGCACCTGCACGAGCTGACCCGGGATCAGGATCTTTCGGCGTTCGTGCTGTTCTCCTCGGCGGCGGGCACCCTCGGCAACCCCGGCCAGGCCAACTACGCGGCTGCCAACGCCTACTTGGACGCGCTCGCCCAGCACCGGCGCGCGGCAGGACTGCCCGCCGTCTCGCTGGCCTGGGGCCTGTGGGAGCAGCGCAGCGCCATGACCGGGGAGCTGTCGCAGGCGGACGTGCAGCGCATGGCACGGGCCGGGCTCGCGCCGCTCACCTCGGAGCAGGGACTGGCGCTTTTCGACACCGCCTGCGCGCTGGCCGCGCGCCGCGAACAGCCGGACGCCGGGGCGTTCGTGGCGATGCGCCTGGCCACGGCCCCGCTGCGCGCCCAGGCCGAGGCGGGGGCGCTTCCTCCGGTGCTGTCCGGGCTGGTGCGGGGCGGACCGCGCCGGGCTGCGGCGGGGCGGGCGACTGCCCCGGCGGCCTCGGCCGCCGCGCAGCGACTCGCGGGCCTCGCCGGACTGCCGGAGGCCGAGCAGGAGTGGATGCTGCTCGACGTGGTGCGGGCGGAGGTCGCGGCAGTGCTCGCGTACCCCTCGCCCGAGGCGGTCGGTGCCGACCAGCAGTTCCTGGAGCTGGGCCTGGACTCACTCACCGCCGTCGAGCTGCGCAACCGGCTGAACGCGGCGACCGGGCTGCGACTGCCCGCCACGCTGCTGTTCGACCATCCGACGCCCGTTCTGGCCGCGGCGCGGCTGCGCACCGAACTGAGTGCGGGCGCACCGACGGAGCGGTCCGCCGACGCGGGTGCGGCGGAGGAGTCCGGGGTGTTCGGCGCGATGCTCCAGGAGGCGGGCGCGCAGGGCGCGTCCGGCCAGTTCATGGAGCTGCTGATGCAGGCGTCGCGGTTCCGGCCGTCGTTCTCCTCGGCGGCCGACCTGCGCCGCGCGCCCGCCCTGGTGCGGCTGGCCCGCGGCGGGGAGGGTGTGGAGCGGCCCGGACTGATCTGCTTCTCGTCGATCCTGTCGATCTCGGGCCCGCACCAGTACGCTCGGTTCGCCGCGGCCTTCCGGGGCCGCCGCGACGTGCACGCGCTGAGCGCCCCCGGATTCCTGCACGGCGAGCAGCTGCCGGTGAGTGCGGACGCCGTCGTGGAGGCGCAGGCGGAGGCGGTGCTGAGGCACGCGGACGGCAGGCCGTTCGTGCTGCTGGGCCACTCCTCCGGCGGCATGCTGGCGCACGCGGTCACCTCCCGGTTGGAGGACGCGGGCGTCTTCCCGCAGGCCGTGGTGCTGATCGACATCTACTCGCACGACGACGACGCGATCGTGGGCATCCAACCGGGCCTGTCCGCGGGCATGGACGAGCGGCAGGACAGCTACGTGCCGGTCGACGACGACCGGTTGCTCGCCATGGGCGCGTACTTCCGGCTCTTCGGCGGGTGGAAGCCGACGGCGGTCAAGACGCCGACCCTGCTCCTACGGGCCGGCGAGCCGTTCTTCGACTGGCGTCGGGGCTCGGACGGTGACTGGCGCTCGTACTGGGATCTCGACCACACGGCGGCCGACGTACCGGGGAACCACTTCACGATGATGGAGGAGCACGCGGGGGAGACGGCCGGGGCGGTCGAGTCCTGGCTCGACGCCCCCCGCTGAGGACCCGAAGGGCGGCACCGCCGGCACCCTGCCGGCGGTGCCGCCCTTTCCGCCCTTCGCCGGGCGCCGCCCTTACACCCCCACGCCCCCGCACGGGGTGCCGGGAGTGCGGTCCGGGGCCCGCGTACGACTGAGGCCCGGCCGGGAGGAAGAACCTCCCGGCCGGGCCCCGGTGCGTGGTCAGGGCGCGGTGCGACGCCCCGGCCGCTGCCGCTCCCGCTTCTTGGGCAGCCCCACGGTCCGCACGGTGAACGAGGAACGCGTCAGGTCGAGCCGGTGAAACAGGTTGTCCGGCCCGGTCACGCACACGGTGCCCACGTCCAGCCCCGTGAGGGTCTCCACGACACTGGGCCAGTTGATCGGCCGGTCGAACGTGTCCAACATCATCGAGCGCAGCTCCGCCGCCGTCCGCACCACGCTTCCGTCGTGGTCGGAGACCACGGGAAGGGCCGGGTCGGCCAGTTCGTACAGGGTGAAGACCTCGTCCTCCGCTTTGCGCCGCAGCGCGGAGAACGAGGCCGCGTGCACCGGCGGGCGCATCGAGTACATGGAGTACCCGCCGGCCGCGCTGATGCGCGCCTTGAAACCGTCGAGGTCCTGCTCGCGCACGGACACCATGTGGAAGGCGTCGTCGAGCCGGCCGGAGAGGTCGTACCAGGCGCCGCGCGCGTCGAAGTCGGCGAGGATCTCCGCCAGGCGCTCCTGCGGGGTGCGCACGAAGGAGTGGGTGACCACGTCCGGATGGGAGGTGGCGAAGAACTCCTCCTCACAGCGGGCCAGTTCGGCCGTGAGCCGGACGACGTCGGCGAAGGACAGCGCGCCGGACCAGGCCGCCGCGGCCTTCTGGCCGAAACTGGGGCCGGTGATCACGGTGGGGGAGAGGCCGAGTTCGGCGACGGCCCGGTCGGCCATCGCCATCGAGTTGACCAGGAAGACGATCTGCGAGTGGACGGAGTAGTCCTCCTCGGAGTCACGGAAGCGGTCGAAGACCGAGTGTCCGAGGGCCTCGTCGGCCTGGGCGAGCCGTTCGCGGGCGTACGGGTCGAGCAGGAGGAACTTGCCGACCTCCGCGAAGGCCGAGGGGCCCATGCCGGGGAACACGATCGCGGTCCCGGTCCGGGCCGGTGCGACGGTGTGGGTCATCATGCTGGAACGCCTCTGCTGGTAGGGGTGGTTCGTCGAGGAGGAGCGGTCGGGGACGGGCGCGGCCCCGTGTCCGGACCGGCGGGCACCGGTCCGGACACGGGGCCGGGTAGGGGGAGAGACGGGGGTTCTGCGCCCCCGCGGGATCAGTCCTGCGCCCTGCGGTGGAAGCCCTTGATGCCGATGAGGCCGAAGATCATGACGGCCCCGCCGAGCGCGGTGAGGTCGATCCAGAGCGGGATGGACTCGGGGCCGCCCGGCGGCAGCAGCAGGGCGCGGATGCCCTCGCTGACGTACGTGAGGGGGTTGAGCGTGCACAGCACCTGGAACCAGGGGATCCCGGCGAGCCCGTGCCAGGGGAACTGGGCACAGCCGGTGAACATCAGCGGGGTGAGGGTCACCGCGAAGATGACGCTGATGTGCCGGGGCGGGGCGAGCGTGCCGATGGTCAGGCCGACGGTGCTGCCGGCCAGTGCGCCCATCAGCAGCACGCCGAGAGTGGCGGCGAACTTGTCCATGGGCCAGGAGACGTCGTCCAGAATGAGGAATCCGACCGGGATCATCACCAGCGAGGCGATGACGCCGCGCAGCGCGCCGAAGATCAGTTTCTCCACGGCCACCAGGCTGGTGGGGATGGGCGCGAGCAGCCGGTCCTCGATCTCCTTGGTCCAGGAGAAGTCGATGACCAGCGGCAGGGCGGTGTTCTGCAGACTGACCAGGAAGCTGTTGAGGGCCACCACGCCGGGCAGCAGGACCTGGTTGAAGCCGCTGACGTAACCGAGTTCGCCCAGCACCTTGCCGAAGACGAACAGGATGAAGAACGGCTCGACGAGCACCTGCGCGAGGAAGGGGCCCAGTTCACGGCCGGTGACGAAGACGTCCCGCCACAGGATGAAGAAGAAGGTGCGGGCGGCGGTGCGCACGTCGGTACGGGCCGGTCGCAGGGCGGCGGGGAAGTCCCGGACCGGGTCGGGGGCGGTGGTGGCCGTCATCGCAGCTCCCGACCGGTCAGTTCGATGAAGACGTCCTCCAGGGTGGCAGTGCCCATGCTGATGTCCTTGATGTCGCAACTCGCTTCCGTGAGGGCCGAGATGGCGCCCGGCAGCACCGCGCCGGACGGCGCGTCGCTGTAGAGGCGGAGCCGTACGATGGCGCCGGCGTCCTGGCCGGCGGGCTCCTGGTCCTCCTGGTGCACCACTTCGACCCGGTCCACCGCGGGCAGCTTCCCCAGCAGCCGGACGACTTCCTCGTGGCCGGCGCGGGCGGGTTGCACGGTGAGCCCGACCGCCGTGGCGCTCAGGCTCTTCATCAGGGCCTCGGGCGTGTCCAGGGCGAGCAGCTTGCCGCGGTCCACGATGCCGACCCGGTCGCAGAGCTTCGCGGCCTCGTCCATGTCGTGGGTGGTCAGCACCGTGGTGACGCCCCGCGAGCTGAGTTCGGCGACCCGCTCGTGGATGAACAGCCGCGCCTGAGGGTCGAGTCCGGTGGCCGGCTCGTCCAGGAAGAGGACCTGGGGGCGGTGCATCAACGCCCGGGCGATCATCACCCGTTGGGCCTGGCCGCCGGAGAGCTCGTCGCCGCGCGCATCGCGCCGTTGGGCCAGCCCCACCCAGTCCAGGCACTCGTCGGCGAGCCGGCGCCGCTCGGCCCGGCCCATGCCGTGGTAGCCGGCGTGGAAGAGCAGGTTCTGGCGGAGTGTCAGGGAACGGTCGAGGTTGTTGCGCTGCGGCACGACGGCGAACGCCCGCCGGGCGCGGGCGGGTTGGGCCACCACGTCCACGCCCTGCACATACGCGCGCCCCGCCGTGGGGGCGACGCGGGTGGTGAGGACGCCGATCGTGGTGGTCTTGCCGGCGCCGTTGGGGCCGAGGAATCCGAAGACCTCTCCCCGGCGGACGGAGAAGCTCAAGCCGTCCACCGCCGGTCGGTCGCGGTCCCGGTACTTCTTGACCAGTCCGTCGACCACGACGGCAGAATCCATGGGTGGTTGAGAATTCATTTACGCCTGCGAATCGCGCGGGACGCGTAAACGAGGGGTCCGGGCTCTCGCGCAAGAATGTCGCGCCACCGGCCGCACGTCGAGCGCCGACTGAATGGGACACAGAAGTGGTGCTGCCCCTGTCTAGCACTCGGATCCGGGCAGCGGACCGGCTTTCCCCGTGCGTAGGGGTCGTTCGGCCGGGCTAGGGGGAATGAGGGGGAATCGGGGCCGGATGGGGTCGGCGGAAATCACCACCCCTATTCGTCGATCTACCGGTGATTGACTGTTGCGATCCCTCGAAAATGCCTCCTAGCATCGCTGCGTGATCACGCCGAATTACTCTTTGCAAAACGAAGTGTCGGTGGGGCGGACGGACACGGTGGTGGGCGAGGACCCGGCCGCGTTGCGATGGATGGTGATCGGCGCGACCGGCATGCTCGGCGGCGAGGTCGTCGCCCGGCTCAACGCCCGCGGCGTCGACCCCATGACGAGCGGGCGGGCCGAGTTGGACCTGACCGACCCGGCGGCCGTCGCCGACGCGGTCGCCGGGGCCCTGGCCGACGTGGTCGTCAACTGCGCCGCCTGGACGGCCGTCGACCTCGCCGAGACCGAGGAGGCCGCGGCCCTCGCCGTCAACGGCACCGGCACGGACCACCTGGCCCGCGCCTGCGCCGCCACCGGCAGCAGACTGCTGCACGTCTCCACCGACTACGTCTTTTCCGGTACCCGGGCGGAACTCGGCCGCCCCTACGCCGAGGACGCCCGCCCGGCCCCGCGCACCTCCTACGGGCGCACCAAGCTCGCGGGCGAACGCGCCGTGGCGCGGCACCTGCCGCGTACCGGCGCCGTTGTGCGCACCGCCTGGCTCTACGGGCGCGAGCGGGGCGGCTTCGCGCACACCATGGCCGGCCTGGCCCGAGAGCCGGGACGCACCGTCGACGTCGTCGACGACCAGCACGGGCAGCCCAGTTGGGCGCCCGACGTGGCCGACCGGCTGATCGCCCTGGGCACGCTGCCCGCCGACCGCGCCCACGGTGTCTTCCACGCCACCGGCGCCGGCAGCACCACCTGGTACGAGCTGGCCCGGGAGGTCTTCCGGGTCACCGGCCACGACCCCGACCGGGTGCGTCCCGTCGACAGCTCCCGGCTGGACCGGCCCGCCGTGCGGCCCGCCTGGAGCGTGTTGGGCCACGACCGGTGGGCCGCGGTCGGCCTGCCCCCGATGCGGCCCTGGCGCACCGCGCTGGCCGACGCCTTTGCGGACGCGGTCCCTGCCGCGCCCGACCCCCGGACCCGAAAGGCTGTGGAAACGTGAAACCCCTGTCGCTGGAGGGCGCGTGGCTGTACGAGCCGCACCTCCACGAGGACGAACGCGGCACGTTCCTGGAAGCCTTCCGGAGCGAGACGTTCGAGAGGGCCACCGGACGCCGCCTGGAGCTGGCGCAGGTCAACTGCTCCACCTCCCGCCGGGGCGTGATACGCGGCGTGCACTTCGCGGACATGCCCCCCGGGCAGGCCAAGTACGTCAGCTGCGTGCGTGGCGCCGTCCTCGACGTGGTCGTGGACCTGCGCGTCGGCTCGCCCACCTACCGCCAATGGGAGAGCGTCCTCCTGGACGACCGGGACCGCCGTTCGGTCTTCCTCTCCGAGGGCCTCGGCCACGCCTTCCAGGCCCTCACCGACGACGCCACCGTCGTCTACCTGACCACCTCGGGCTACGACCCCGCCCGCGAGCACGGCGTCCACCCGCTCGACCCGGAGCTGGGCATCGTCTGGGCGCCCGGCACCGCCCCGGTGCTCTCCCCCAAGGACGACCGGGCGCCCGGCATCGCCGAGGCCGAGGCCGCCGGTCTGCTGCCGCGCCACGAGAACTGCGTACGCCAGCCGTCCTCGTCGGCCGCACCCCTCAGCGAGGAGACGCCGTGAAGGCACTCGTCCTGTCGGGAGGCTCCGGCACCCGCCTGCGCCCCCTGACCCACACCACGGCCAAGCAGCTCGTGCCGGTCGCCAACAAGCCCATCCTCTATTACGTGTTGGAGGGGATCGCCGAAGCCGGCGTCACCGACGTGGGCATCATCGTCGGCGACACCGCGGAGGAGATCCGGGCCGCCGTCGGTGACGGCTCCCGCTTCGGCATCAGCGTCACCTACATCCCCCAGCACCAGCCGCTCGGCCTGGCGCACGCGGTGCGCGTGGCCCGCGACTGGCTGGGCGACGACGACTTCGTGATGTACCTCGGCGACAACTTCCTGCTCGGCGGGATCAGCGAACAGCTGGAGGATTTCCGCACCCGCAGGCCCGCCGCGCAGATCATGCTCACGCGGGTCCCCGACCCCTCCGCGTTCGGCGTCGTCACCCTCGACGAAGAGGGCCTCGTCACGGGCCTGGAGGAGAAGCCGAAGTTTCCCAAGAGCGACCTGGCCCTCGTCGGCGTGTACTTCTTCACCCCCGCCGTGCACGACGCGGTCGGCGCCATCCGCCCCTCCGCGCGCGGCGAGCTGGAGATCACGGACGCCCTCCAGTGGCTGCTCGACCAAGGCCTGGAAGTCACCTCCTCCACCGTCCACGGCTACTGGAAGGACACCGGCAACGCCACCGACATGCTGGAGGTCAACCGCTCGGTGCTCGACTCACTGACCGCCGTCTGCGCCGGCACCGTCGACGAGGCCAGCGACATCGTCGGCCGGGTCGTGGTGGAGGAGGGCGCGGTCGTCACCCGCTCCCGCATCGTCGGCCCGGCCGTGATCGGCCGCGGCACCCGCGTCGAGGGCTCGTACATCGGTCCGTTCACCTCCGTCGCGGAGGACTGCCTGGTGGCCGACAGCGAGATCGAGTACTCCATCGTGCTGGCCGGCACGGCCATCGAGGGCGTGCGCCGCATCGCTGCCTCCGTGATAGGTCGGCATGTGCAGGTCACCCCCGCGCCCCGTACGCCCCAGGCCCACCGACTCATCCTCGGCGACCACAGCAAGGTGCAGATCCGCTCATGAACATCCTCATCACGGGGGCGGCCGGGTTCATCGGCTCCCACCTGACGCGCACCGTCCTCGGCCCCGACAAGCCGCTGGGCGACGACGTCCGCGTCACCGTCCTGGACGCCCTCACCTACGCCGGCGACCGCGCCAACCTGGCCGCCGTCGAGGACGAGCCCGGCTTCTCCTTCGTGCACGGCGACATCACCGACACCGCCCTGGTGGACCGGCTGGTGGCCGAGCACGACGCCGTCGTGCACCTGGCCGCCGAGTCCCACGTGGACCGCTCCATAGCCCACGCCGACGCCTTCGTGCGCACCAACGTGCTCGGCACCCAAACGCTGCTGGAGGCCGCGCTGCGCCACGGCACCGGCCCCTTCGTCCACGTCTCCACCGACGAGGTGTACGGCTCGGTGCCCACCGGCTCCTCCAAGGAGACCGACCCGCTCGCCCCCAACTCCCCGTACTCCGCCTCCAAGGCCGCGAGCGACCTGCTCGCGCTGTCCTACCACCGCACCCACGGCCTGGACGTGCGCGTCACCCGCTGCTCCAACAACTACGGGCCGCACCAGTACCCGGAGAAGATCATCCCGCTGTTCGTCACCCGACTGCTCGCCGGTGGCACCGTCCCGCTGTACGGCGACGGGGAGAACGTACGCGACTGGCTGCATGTGGACGACCACTGCCAAGGGCTGCTCGCCGTCCTCACCGGTGGCCGGGCGGGGGAGACGTACAACATCGGCGGCGGCTCCGAGTTGACCAACAAGGAGCTGACCGGGCTGCTGCTGGAGGCCTGCGGCGCGGGCTGGGAGCGGGTGGAGCACGTCACCGACCGCAAGGGCCACGACCGGCGCTACTCGGTGGACTGGACCAAGATCAGTGACGAGCTGGGCTACCGGCCCCGCCACGACTTCACCGAGGGTCTCGCCGAGACCGTCGCCTGGTACAGAGCCCACCGCCCGCCGCTGACCGCGCCCGAGGCGGAGTTCCGGGGCGCATGACACCCGAGTGCACCGAGCACTCCACCAGGGAGGTCACCCCGGACGCCGTCACCCTGATCCAGATCCGGCAACCCGCGGTCCCCAGCACGTACCGCATGATCTGCTTCCCCAGCCAGCGCAATTCCTCCGTCTGCTACCTCGCCATGTCGGAACTGCTGCTGCCCACCGTGGAGTTGCTCATCATCCAGTACCCCGCGGGCACCACGGAGGAGGAACAGGAAGACGGCGACCGCGCACGACTGGTGGACAAGATCTTCGAGTCGATCCGCGGCTGGGCCGACCGTCCGCTGGCCCTCTTCGGCCACCGGCTCGGCGCCGAGCTCGCCTACGCCGTCGCCCGCCGCCTGGAGCAGGAGGAGCACGCCGTCCCGCTGACCCTGTTCGTCTCCGGGTGCACCGGACCGGCCAACCGCGGCAGCATCGGCCCACCGGCCCTCACCTGCCGGGTGGTCGCGCTCGCCGGGCACCACGACAACCGTGCCCCGCTCACCGGGATCCGGGCCTGGCGCCGGTGCACGGCCGGCCGATTCGACCTCGAGGTGTTCCCCGCGCCGCGCGGCTACCTCGACTCCTACCGCCGCGAGGTCGTCAACCTCGTGCACGACCAGCTCATCTCGCTGCACGGGACCGAACCGGACTGAAACGCAGGGGTGTTGAGGACTCCGATCGCCCCCTGATCGGCCCCGGAGGGGACGCCGACAGGGGGCGACAGGGGCGGGACTGGGGTACCCGCGCCCACCCCGACTGAATAGCGTGCCGTGCGGAGACCCGCGTCAACCGGGCGGGACCGACCGGTCTCCCCGTCTCTCGTGAAGTTCGCGATTCCGCGATTCACCCACCGGACCAGCCGGACCCGCCTCGGCACGGCGCATCGCGCGCCGCCTCCGGTCCCGTCCGGTCCAGAGGAAGGACAGTGTGCGACCGATGACCGCGAAGATCTTCGCAGCCGACTCGGTGCGGCCCGTTGCCGAGTTCGAGCAGGACGCCCTGCGCGTCGCCGATGTGATCCGCGACCGCGGTGTCGGCCTCGGCGACCGGGTCATGCTCAAGGCGGGCAACTCGGCGAACTACGTATGCGTGCTCTACGCGCTGATGCACGTCGGCGCCTCGATCGTCCTTGTCGACCAGCAGGAGCACAAGGAGGAGACCCGCCGCATCGCCCTGCGCACCGGCGTCAAGGTCACCCTGGTGGACGACGAGACCCCCGTCGACCAGGACGCCGACCCCATCCACCTGTACGAGCTGATGGTGGACGCGGCCGACCGCGTACCCCTCGACACCGAGCTGTCGTTCGACGCCTGGGGCGAGTTGCCCGACGGGCTCATCATGTGGACCTCCGGCTCCACCGGCTCCCCCAAGGGCGTGGTGAAGTCCGGCGCCAAGTTCCTCACCAACCTGCGGCGCAACGCCGCCCAGGTCGGCCACCGGCCCGACGACGTGCTGCTGCCGCTGCTGCCCTTCGCCCACCAGTACGGGCTGTCGATGGTGCTCATCGCCCAACTCACCCGCTGCTCCCTGGTGATCGCCCCCTACCGCCGGCTGGACCGGGCGCTGCGCATGGCCCGCGACGCCGGCACCACCGTCGTCGACGCCACCCCTTCCAGCTACCGCAGCATCCTGGGCATGGCCACCCGACAGGCCGGGCTGCGCGAGCACCTGGCCGGGGTGCGCATGTTCTGCGTCGGCGCGGCCCCGCTCGACGCGCCGCTGGTCGAGGGCTACGTCAAGGAGTACGGGCTGCCGCTGCTGGACAGCTACGGTTCCACCGAGCTGGGCAACATCTCCTTCGCCACCCTGGAGAACCCGGTCGCCTGTGGCAGGGCCATGGACGGCATCCGGCTGCGCATCGTCGACGAGGACGGCCGTGAACTGCCCGCCGGGCAGCCCGGCGAGATCGAGGTGGACACCCCCGACGCGCTGGAGGGCCAGATCGCCGACGACGGCACCGTGGTGCCCGCGCCGACCGGCTGGCAGCCCACCGGCGACCTCGGCCACCTCGACGCGGAGGGCAACCTCCACGTGCTGGGCCGCAAGTTCGCCGTGCACCGCATGGGCTACACGCTCTACCCTGAGCTGATCGAGCGCAAGGTGGCCGGCGAGGGCTGCTCCACCCGCATCGTGCCGGTGGACGACGAACTCCTCGGTTCTCGGCTGGTGTTCTTCGTCGAGGACGACGAGCAGCGGGACGCCGCCCACTGGCGGGAGCGGCTGTGCGCGGTGCTGCCCTCCTTCGAGCAGCCCAACAAGGTCGTGGTGCTGGAGCAGTTCCCGCTCAACCGCAACGGCAAGCCCGACAAGAAGGCCCTGGCCCGCATGGCTGCCGAAGAACAGCGCTTCCCGACAGCGTAGTCGGCGACTCCGAGCTCCAGGGACGGGAAATTCCGCGCAACGGACGCCGCCCCCGTCCCGGGTCCGCCGGGACGGGGGCGGCGTCCGTTGCCCTCAGTCGTCGTAGGGCAGCTCCACAGGAGCCAGCGCGTCGAAGAGGTCACCGGGGCCCGGGTTGTCGGGGTGCGTGGCGCCGCCGAGGTGGTCGAGGACGGCCCACACCGCGTTGAGAGCGGTGGTCACCGCGCCCTCCGCGAAGCCGGCCGTCCACGACACGTCGTCGCCGCACAGGAAGAAGCCGCGCTGGTGCGCGGCGAGGTCGCGCTGCACGAACTGGGTGAACAGACGGCGCTGGTAGCGGTAGTGGCCGGGCAGGTTCGACTTGAAGGCGCCCATGAAGTGCGGCTCGTTCTCCCAGGTGATGGCGATGGGGTCGCCGACTATGTGGGAGCGGACGTCCACGTCCGGGTAGATCTCGGCCAGCCGCTCCAGCAGCACCTCCAGGCGCCGCGCGGTGCTCAGCGTGGAGATCTTCGCCGAGTCGTCGTTCCAGGTGTACGACAGACACATCACACCCGGCCGGTCCGGGCCGTCGTCGAAGAGGTACACCCCGCGCGGCATCCGGTCGGTGAGCGTCATACTCATCGCCGGCCGGCCGGTCAGCGGGTCGACGTCGTGCCAGAAGGGGCGGTCCGTGAGCACGAACAGTTTGGAGGCGCCCATGTAGTGGGTGCGCTCCACCGCCGTCCACAGCGGCGCGGTCAGCAGCGCCGGATCGCACGCCACCCGGTTCAGCAGGGTCCACACGTGCGGGGTGTACACCACCGCCGCGAACCGCTCACGGTCGCCGTCCGCGTCGGTGACGACGAAGCGGTCACCGTCGCGCGCCACGGCCGCCGCGGCCGGGCGGGTGCGCCCGCCGTGCAGCGAGGCCAGCGAAGTACCGGCCGGCCAGTGCGCGAGCGTGTCCGGACTGCGCTCCCACAGCCCCAGCGGCACGCGCTGTGAACCGCCCTCGATGGACACCTGGTTGTCGTCGGCCTCGGTGTAGACCACCCGCAGGATCTCCAGCAGCGAGTTGGGGAAGTCGGTGTCCCAGCCGCCGGAGCCGAAGCCCACCTGGCCGAAGATCTCGCGGTGCCGGAAGGACTGGAACGACGAACTCGTCGCGAGGAAGCCGTAGAACGACTGGTCGTCGAACTCCCTGACCAGCCGGTTCCATATCTGCTTGAGGATGTCCACGTCGCGGCGCTGCACCGCGGCGCGCATGGTGGCCAGCTCGGCCCGCTCCTGCAGGGCCTTCTCCCAGGCGACCGCCACCTCCTGGAAGACGTCCGGGAGTTGCTCCACCACGCGGGCGGTGTGCCGCTCGCCGCCCAGGTCGATCAGGGTGCTGGGGGTGGTGGGGGCCAACGGGTTCGGGAAGGGGCGGGTGGACAGCCCCAGCAGGTCCACGTAGTGGAACAGGGCGCGGGCGGAGAGCGGGAAGCGCATCGCCCCCATCTCCGCCACGCACCCGGGCGCCCCGGGGAAAGGCAGCGACCGCATCCGGCCGCCCACCTGCTCCGCCTCGTACACCACCGGGCGCAGCCCCAGCCGCATCAGTTCGTACGCGGCGGTCATCCCGGCCATCCCGCCGCCGACCACGGCCACCGGGGTGCCGGCCCGGTGCGCCGGCAGTGTGCCGAGCCCGGCCGGGTGGCGCAGCCAGTCGTCGTAGGAGAAGGGGAAGTCCGGTACGAGCATGGTGGTGGGAGGCGCGCTGGCTGACGTCATCTGGAATACCTCTCGGGCCGATTCCACATCGCTTCCGGGGAAACCGGAGACCTGTCCCGGCGAAGCGGGAACGCGCGGAGTCGGGCCGGGCCCCGTGAGGCGGGTCGCCGCGAGCGGCCCGGCGCGGTCGTGCCGGTCACCTCACGCTAAGGACCGGCCACAAACCCCGACAACCCCTATCCACCCTGGTTGCGCCCCGTACCCGGGGTACCGGGAGCCACGGCCGTCGCCCGCCGGGCCGGCACGGCGATCGCCGTCACGACGATGCCGCGCCCGGACAGCCAGCGGCCCGCGAAGCGGTCGACCAGCCGGCCGTCCGGGGCGTGCCGGGGCCGCAGCACGCGCGCCGCGAAGACGCCGCGCGCCGCGCCGGTGACGGCGTCCTCGTGCTCGGTGCGGAAGGCGATGTCGGCGTCGTCGAAGTCCAACTCGCTGCCCAGGGCCGGGAACCAGGTCTTGTAGACGGCCTCCTTGGCGCTGAACAGCAGCCGATCGCGGCACAGCCGCCCGCCCGCCCCGGCCCGTACCCAGGCCAGTTCGCGCGGCAGGGCGATCGACTCCAGCACCCCGTCCGGCAGCGGCCGGTCCGGCTCGGCGTCGATGCCGACCATCGCCAGGTCGGTGTCGCGGGCCAGCACCGCCGCCCGGTAGCCGGCGCAGTGCGTCATGCTGCCCACCACGCCCTCGGGCCAGCGGGGCACGTTGCGCACGCCCGGCAGCACCGGGGCGGGCGGCAGGCCCAGCGCCGTCATCGCGCGGCGGGCGCAGGCCCGTACGGTGGTGAATTCCTCGCGGCGCTGGTCGGTGGTGCGGGCCACCAGCTCCGCCTCCTCCGGGTACAGCGTCGCCGAGCCGTCCGGCCCGAAGGCCTCGACCGCGACGGCCGTGTCCGGCAGCAGTACCTCGATCACGCCCCTGCCTCCTGCGCCTGGCGCGCACCTGTCCCGGTGACGCTCTCCGCGCCGGCCGTGGTGCGGGCCTCCTGCCGGCCGGGGTCGGGCAGGATCTGCCGCAGCAGCCCCCTGGGATGGCCGCGGCGGCGCCACTCGCGCGGATAGCCGATCGACACCTCCTCGAACCGCACGCCGTCGTACCAGGTGGTCCTGGGAATGTGCAGATGTCCGTAGACGACCGCGGCGGTATTGAACCGGCGGTGCCAGTCGGCGGTGAGCACCGTGCCGCACCACTGGGCGAACTCCGGGTGCCACAGCACGTCCGTGGGCTCGCGCACCAGCGGGAAGTGGTTCACCAGCACCAGCGGCACCGCCGGGTCGTGCGCCAGCAGCCGCTTCCGGGTCGCCGCCACCCGGGCCCGGCACCACGCGTCGCGGGTCGGATGCGGGTCCGGGTGCAGCAGGTACTCGTCGGTGCACACCACGCCCGCCTCGTGCGCCCGGGCCAGCGACTCCTCCTTGGTCGTCGTGCCCGGTACCCGGAACGTGTAGTCGTACAGCAGGAACAGCGGGGCGACCGCGACCGGGCCGCCCGGGCCGCGCCACACCGGCCACGGGTCCTCCGGTGTGCTCACGCCCAGGTCCCGGCACAGCTGCACGAGGTACCGGTAACGGGCCTCGCCGCGCAGTTGCACCGGGTCCTCGCGCGCGGTCCACAGCTCGTGGTTGCCCGGCGTCCAGATCACCTTGGCGAAGCGCCCCGCCAGCAGCCGCAGCGCCCAGGCGATGTCGTCGGTCAGCTCGCCGACGTCCCCCGCGACGATCAGCCAGTCGTCCTCGTGTGTGGGGCGCAGCGACTCGGTGATGGGCCGGTTGTCGGCCATCCCGATGTGCAGGTCGCTGACCGCGAGCAGTCGCGGGGCGGAAGTCGTCCCGGTACCGGGGGCTTGGGCCACGGCGTACGGGTCATGCGGTGTGTGCGACATCTATGTCCAGACTCACCGGCAGGTCCTGACGGTGCGTTATGTTGATCTTCCGATAGACCCGGGTGAGGTGCTGCTCCACGGTGCTGACGGTGATGAAGAGCTTGGCGCTGATCTCCCGGTTGGTGTAGCCGTGCGCGGCCAGCGCCGCCACCCTGCGCTCGGCGTCCGTCAGCGCGGCCGACGTTGCCGAGTGCTGCCGGCCCGCGCCCGCCGCCCTGTCCGGGCGGGGCAGCACGGTGCGGTCCGCGAGGCGGGTCGGCGCGGCGCCGGCGGCCTGCGGGGGCGCGGTCTGCCGCTGCGCGCCGTCCGTGCGGTCCTGGCACGGCTGGAGCGCGCGGTACAGCTCCTGCGCGGCGCAGCCCTTGGCGATCCGACGGGCCCGCCGGGTGTGCAGCTTGAACTGGGCCGCGTCACCGAGCTGCTTGTACGCCGCACCCAGGTCGCTCAGTGCCCGTGCCAGCTCGTACCAGTCGCCGTTGTCCTGCAGCAGCGACACCGCCTCGCCCAGCAGCGCAGGGCGCTCCGCCGCCGGGCGCGCGGTGGCCAGCACCCGCAGCGCCAGCCCGCGCACCCGTGGACCGGCGTCCCCGGCGAGCTGCTCGCGGGCGAACCGTTCCGCCTCGTCGCGGCTGCCCAGCGCCAGCCACGCCTCGGCCACGCCCACCCGCCACGGCACCAGCGCCGAGCGGTCCATGTCCCAGCGCCGCATCAGCCCGCCGCAGGCGGCGAAGTCGTTCAGCGCCGCGTGGTGCCGGCCGGTGGCCAGCCGGTGCCGGCCGCGCGCGTAGAGGTAGTGCAGTCCGTAGCGGGTGCGCAGCATCGCCTCCGGTACCGGCCGGCGCACCAGCTCGCCCGCCGCCTCGTGGTCGCCCATCGCGGTGCGAGCCTCGATCAGCGCGGCCAGCGGCATCCCCACGCCCACGCCCCAGCTGTGCGGCGGCAGTTGCTCCAGCGCCTGTTCCGCCATGTGCCGGGCCTCCGCCAGGCAGCCCCGGCGCAGCGACATGTGTGCGCGCATCCCGCGCAGCACCGCCGTCCAGCCCGGCGCCCGCCGGTCCGCCGCCTCCGCCAGCAGCCGGTCCGTCCACACGGTCGCCGTGCCCAGCCGGTCCGCGTACAGCAGCGCCAGCAGACAGCCGCGCATCCCCAGGTGGGTCTCCTCCGTCAGCCGGGTCGTGGCCAGCAGCCGCTCCGCGGTGTCGGCGAGCTCTTCGTCGGCGGCCTCCCCCGCCCCGGCCGCGCCCAGCACCCCGCGCAGCACCCGCGCCGCCTCCAGCCGGGGATTGGCCGACGTCGGTACCGGGTCCCCGGCAAGGGCGGCGTCGGCGGCGGCGACCGGCGTCCCGTCGAGCTGCTCCAGGACCGTCGGGTAGGTGCCGGCCAACAAGAGCCACAGGGTTCGCAGTTCCGCGGCGAGCGGCTCGTCCGGCTCGTCCGGCATCTCCGCCAGCACCTGGCACAGCGCGCCCGAGGCGTCGTCGGTCCAGCCGTTCCACAGCAGGTCGCGCACGAGTCGCAGGGTGTCGGCGGGCGGCAGCAGCCCGTCGCGGACCGCGCCGAGCAGCGAGCGCAACTGCTGTGCCCAGGCCGAGGGTTCGACCCGCCAGATGTACTTGGCGAGCGCCGCGCGCAGCTGCATCCGCTCGGCCTCGTCCGCGCAGCAGTCCTCCGCCAGCCGCAGGCAGCGCACCGCCAGGGCGACGCGCTGCGCGGACAGCGCGGTGCGCGCGGCCTCCCGCAGCACCCGGGGCGCCCACTCCTCCTCGGGCGCGGGCATCTCGTGCGCGAGGAGCTGGGCGGCGACCACCATCGGCGAGGCGCCGTCCGCGTACAGCAGCCGGGCGGCGCGCAGCCGGAGCCGGGCGACCGCGTCGTCGGCCAGGCTCTCCACCACGGCGGCCCGCACGCCGCCGTGCCGGAACCGTGTGCCGGCGAGCACCCCCGCGCGGTCCAGGGCGCTCACCACGCGGGCCGCGGTGCGGTCCTCGACCTCCACCAGCCGGGCCAGCAGCGCCATCGAGCCCGCCGAGCCCAGCAGCGCGATGCCCTGGGCCACCCGCAGCCCTTCGGGGCCGGTGCGGTGCACGCAGATCAGCGCGTTGCGCAGGAACTGTTCGTCGGCCTGGCCCGCGACGACCGGGTCGGGCGCGGCGGTGTCGTCCGGGTACAGCTGTGGGTCGGCCGCCGGGTCGCCCAGCTCGGCGAGGTCCATCGGCGCGCGCGGACCGAAGGCATCGTCCGCCTCCAGCGGGTCCGGCCCGTCGTGTCCGTCGCCCGCGTCCGGAGCCGGTACGCGGTAGGGGTCTTCGCCGCCCGGCCGGCCCAGGCGGTCCTCCATCAGGCCGAGGACCAGCAGCGGGTTGCCGCCGGTCGCCGCGTGCAGGGTGTCTGCCAGGGCGGCGGTCTGCCGGGCGGTGCGGCGGGCCGGGCGCCGCAGGGTGCGCTGCCCGGCGGCCGGTACGGTCCCGTCCGGCCCGGCGCCGTGCCCGGCCTCCCGGGCCGCGAGCAGCCGTGCCACGCCGTCGACGCTCAGCGGCGCCAGCCGCAGGTGCACCCCGTGCCACTGGTGCAGCAGCTGCGACAGCACGCGCGGGGCCGGGCCGCCGGCGTACGGGTCGTGGGTCAGAATGAGGGAGATCGGCGCTCCGGGCGAGGGGGTTCTCAGCAGCGCGTGCGCCAGGCACTGCAAGGACTGCGGGTCGGCGTACTGCACGTCGTCCACCGCGATCAGCACCAGCCCCCGGGACCGCAGGGTCGTCAGCCTGGCGTGGAACGCCTCCAGGACGTCGAGGGGGACGTTCTGCGGCGCGTCAGGACCGGTGGGCGCCACGGGCGGGCGCAGCGGCGGCAGCCCGTCGACGGCCGGGGCGTCGCACAGCAGTTGCTCCACCACGCCGAAGGCGACGGCCTGTTCCGCGGGCGAGGGTACGGCGGTGAGCACCTGCGGGCCGGTGTCCGCGGCGGTCTCCAGCGCGCGGTGGAGCAGTGCCGTCTTGCCCGAGGCGACGGGCCCGCTGATCACCGCGATCCGCCCGGCCCCGCGAGCGGCGCCGGGAGCCGTGCCGGAGGCCGCCCCCGATATGAAGGAGGTGAGCCTTCCGATCTGTTCGTCCCGCTCCACCAACACAGCCGCGAAAGCCTCTCCGTTGTATGTGAAATGGCGCCGGCGGGGCGCGTTGCCGCACCCCCGTCCGCTCTCCCCGTCCCCGCACGGTACGGAGGTGTCAGGCCAAATCGTTTGGGATGCAGCGGGAATTCACTGCACTCGTCCCAGGCCGCACGACACCCCGGTTCTCCTCGTTCGGCGAGTTTCTCGAACTGTACCAACGACACGGCCCCCGATTGCGTCCGCGCCATTGCAGCTTCGCCCTGTCGTGTTTCCCGGGTAACGCCGAGGAATGAACGCCCAGTTACCTCTTGGGGGTGATCATTGCTGGTCAGGTGGGTAAGCATGCAGGATGGGACCCGAACCTCAGGGAAACCTCAAAGAATGGCCGCAGCGCGGGGAACTGGCCGATGGCCAGCCGCTATTGAACCCCTCTTCTTCTAGGGGTGATCGCGCCGAGAGTAGGGGTGGTCAGCGGTGTCGCGCCCATTGCCCGGGCCACTTGAATTACCCGACGTGGGCATTTGGCGCCCACGGGACCGCAGAGTCGCCCGCACCGCCGGGCCGGGTTGGGGATGGTGCATGTCGACGATCCGGGAGAGCGCTTCGGCACACGGGAGCGCCACGACAATCAACGGCAGGGTTGCCGAGTTGTGCGCTGTTCGTGAAGCCGCCGTTCGCGGTCCAAGCGAGAAGGCGACCGAGGCGCAGCATGCCAAGGGCAAGCTGACCGCCCGGGAGCGGATCGAACTGCTGCTGGATCCTGGGTCGTTCGTGGAGGTCGAGCAGTTGCGTCGGCACCGGGCCCAGGGCTTCGGTCTGGAGGCGAAGAAGCCGTACACGGACGGTGTGATCACGGGCTGGGGCACGGTCGAGGGCCGCACGGTCTTCGTGTACGCCCATGACTTCCGCATCTTCGGCGGCGCGCTGGGTGAGGCCCACGCCACGAAGATCCACAAGATCATGGACATGGCGATCGCGGCGGGTGCGCCGCTGGTGTCCCTGAACGACGGCGCGGGCGCCCGTATCCAGGAGGGCGTCTCCGCGCTCGCCGGCTACGGCGGCATCTTCCAGCGCAACACCAGGGCCTCCGGCGTCATCCCGCAGATCTCGGTGATGCTCGGCCCGTGCGCGGGCGGCGCGGCCTACTCGCCCGCGCTCACGGACTTCGTCTTCATGGTCCGCGAGACCTCGCAGATGTTCATCACCGGCCCGGACGTGGTCAAGGCGGTGACGGGCGAGGAGATCACCCAGAACGGCCTGGGCGGCGCCGACGTCCACGCGGAGACCTCCGGCGTCTGCCACTTCGCGTACGACGACGAGGAGACCTGCATCGCCGAGGTGCGCTACCTCCTGTCGATGCTCCCGCAGAACAACCGCGAGAACCCGCCGGTGGTCCACTCCGACGATCCGGTCGACCGGCGCGGCGAGGTGCTGCTGGACCTGGTCCCGGCCGACGGCAACCGCCCGTACGACATGACCAAGGTCATCGAGGAGCTCGTCGACGACGGCGACTACCTCGAGGTCCACGAGCGCTGGGCCCGCAACATCATCTGCGCGCTGGCCCGCCTCGACGGCATGGTCGTCGGCATCGTCGCCAACCAGCCGCAGACTCTCGCGGGTGTCCTCGACATCGAGGCATCCGAAAAAGCCGCGCGCTTCGTCCAGATGTGCGACGCCTTCAGCATCCCCCTGCTGACGCTCCTCGACGTCCCCGGCTTCCTGCCGGGCGTGGACCAGGAGCACGGCGGGATCATCCGCCATGGCGCCAAGCTCCTCTACGCGTACTGCAACGCGACGGTGCCGCGGATCTCTCTCATCCTGCGCAAGGCGTACGGAGGTGCCTACATCGTCATGGACAGCCAGTCCATCGGGGCGGACCTCACCTATGCCTGGCCGACGAACGAGATCGCCGTGATGGGCGCCGAGGGCGCGGCGAACGTCATCTTCCGCCGTCAGATCGCCGAGGCGGAGGACCCCGAGGTCATGCGGGCGCGCATGGTCAAGGAGTACAAGGCCGAGCTGATGCACCCGTACTACGCGGCGGAGCGCGGTCTGGTCGACGACGTCATCGACCCCGCCGAGACCCGTGAGGTGCTGATCAAGTCCCTCGCGATGCTCCGGACCAAGCACGCGGACCTGCCGTCCCGCAAGCACGGCAACCCGCCCCAGTGAGCCACCGGAAAGGTACCGATCCCACCATGACCGCCCACCCCAATGGAGTGACCCCGCCGGTACCGCCGGTGGAGTCGGACCGCACCGTCCACTTCGCGGGCCTCGCGACGTTCGGGCGGGTGCCCCGGCTCGACCAGGTGGACAAGGCGGAGGTCGCCGTCGTCGGGGTGCCCTTCGACGGGGGCGTCACCTACCGTCCCGGTGCACGCTTCGGCAGCAACGCCATCCGCGAGGCCTCCCGCACACTGCGCCCGTACAACCCCGCGCAGGACGTCTACCCCTACCACTACAGCCAGGTCGCGGACGCCGGCGACATCACCGCCAACCCCTACAACCTCGACGAGGCCGTGGAGACCATCGAGGCCGGCGCGGACGAACTCCTCTCCACCGGCGCCCGGTTGATGACCCTGGGCGGTGACCACACCATCGCGCTGCCCCTGCTGCGCGCCGTCGCCAAGAAGCACGGCCCGGTCGCCGTCCTCCACTTCGACGCCCATCTGGACACCTGGGACGACTACTTCGGCCAGGCGTTCACCCACGGCACGCCCTTCAGGCGGGCCGTCGAGGAGGGCATCGTCGACACCTCCGCCCTCTCGCACGTCGGCACCCGGGGCCCCATCTACGGCAAGCAGGACCTCGACGAGGACGCCAAGCTCGGCTTCGGCATCGTCACCTCCGCCGACGTGATGCGGCGCGGCGTCGACGAGGTCGTCGACCAACTGCGCCAGCGCGTCGGCAACCGCCCGCTCTACATCTCCATCGACATCGACGTCCTCGACCCCGCGCACGCCCCCGGCACGGGCACCCTGGAGGCGGGCGGACTGACCTCGCGCGAACTGCTGGAGATCCTGCGGGGCCTCAGCGACTGCAAGCTGGTCTCCGCCGATCTCGTCGAGGTCGCCCCCGCCTACGACCACGCCGACATCACGTCCGTCGCCGCCAGTCACGCGGCGTACGAACTGGTGAGCATCATGTCGAAGCAGATGGCCCCGGTGCGGTGGGGGACCGGGCAGTAGACGCCCCGTGGGCCCGTCCGGAACCCCTGCGCGCACCCCGTGCGCGGGGCCACCGGCTCTGCGGCGCGCAGGTCGCAGCATGGCGTCGCTTGAGCAGATTGCGGTGCCACGGCAAGAGCCTGTCGGGGCGTACCGGTAGCAGGAGGTTCCGGAGCCTGTCGTTCGGGCGGTGGCGGAGCGGTCCGGCGAGCACGGCATGATCCACCAGCCTGGCGCGCCCACCCCGCGAGCACCGGCCCCTCGCGACCTTCTGCACGTACAGACGTTGGACGGGAATCTCTGCACCGGCAACGCGCCGAGGGGCATGCCACGCCCCATGCGATATTTGCGGACTTCAGTAAGAAATTTGTAATAATCTGCATGGCCCATTCTTTGCTTCGTCGGAATCTAGCGCGGTGGATGGGGCTCTGTACGGTCGGGGCGCCGGTTTCCCGCACTCCTTGAAGGAGCATCAGGCGCTGACGGTCCCCGGGCCATGGCGACCGGCGGTGGCCGCCGTCGCAGTGGTCGGCGCGATGTGCGTGGCCCTCTTGCCGGCCGCCGTCACACAGTGGGTGCCGCCGTCCAGGGCGCTCCGGACCGGCCCGACGGCCCACGCTCCCCGGCAGGCGCAGGCGCAGGCGCAGGCGCAGGCGGCAGCGTGTGGTGGGTGCGACGACGCCGTTCTCGGTCGGGCCAACAGCTGCGGCATCTCCCTGGCCGTCGGTGCGAGGTGCACGGTCTCCGCCACCTTCGCACCCACCGCCTCCGGTGCTCGTGCCGGCACCCTCACCCTGACCGGCAACCAGTCCAACACCCCCACCACCGCGGCCCTCTCGGGCACGGGCGCCGACACCACCGGGGCCGACCTCGCCGTTGGCAAGCCCGCCAGTGAGTCCATCACCGCCGACAGTGGCCGGACCGCCGGCCGGGTGTCCGAATTCCGGATCTGGACCTCCTGACCCCTCGCGCCCCACCCCTAATGGTGCCGCCGGACACCCCGTCCGGCGGCACCGCCATGTGCGGGGCCCGGTGCTGGATGCAGCCTCAAGGCGTGACATTAGATCTTGCAGGCTGAATTTTTATTGTTGCAATGCTCTGTCTAGTTCTTGCGTGTCCATGTCGAGGATATTACGGTCCCCCTCGCGTCGTCAGCACCCCCTGCCTTCCCCCTGTCTCCCTTCTCCCCTTGAGTCCCGTTCTTCCCCCTCCGGCGGTGTTAGCGGCACAGTTCCGGCATTTCGTGTTGAAAGGAGTGGCACGTGTTCCATTCCATCCGAGATCTGAGACGAGCCCTCGTCTGGGCAGTCAGCACCGCGATGCTGGCCGCCGTCGGCGTCTTCGCTCTGGCTGTCCCGCCCGCCTGGGCGGCGACCGCTGCCACCGGCGGCAGCGGCGCGAGCCTGCCGTACGTCGAGGTGCAGGCGGAGAACTCCGCCACCAACGGCACACCCATAGGCCCCAGTTACACCCAGGGCCAGTTGGCCGATGAGGCGTCGTACCGCAAGGCGACGACGCTCCAGGGCACTGGCGAATACGTCACGTTCACCACGCCGGTGGCGACCAACTCGATCAACTTCCGGTACAGCATCCCCGACACCTCGGGCGGCTCGGTCTACACCGCCTCGCTCTCGCTGTACATCAACGGCGTCAAGCAGCCCGACTTCACCCTGACCAACGCCTACAGCTGGTACTACGGCAGCTACCCCTTCACCAACTCGCCGGGCAGCAACCCGCACCACTTCTTCGACGAGGCCCACCGCCTGTTCTCCACCACTTATCCGGCGGGAACGACCTTCAAGCTGCAGGTCGATTCGGGGGACACCGCCTCCTCGTACACGATCGACTTCGCCGACTTCGAGCAGGTCGGAGCAGCCCTGACCGCACCCTCCGGGGCGGTGTCGGTGACCAGCAAGGGCGCCGACTCCACCGGTGTGGCCGACGCGACCAGCGCGTTCAACGCCGCGATCAGCGCGGCCGGCCCCGGCGGCACCGTGTGGATCCCGCCGGGCACCTACAACATCCCCGGCCACATCAGTGTCAACAACGTCACGGTCGCCGGCGCCGGCATGTGGTACTCGACCGTCACCGGCACGGCACCCGGCTTCTACGGCAACTCCGCACCCTCGGCGAGCACCAATGTGCGCCTGCAGAACTTCGCGATCTTCGGCAATGTGCAGGAACGCGACGACAGCGCCCAGGTCAACGGCATCGGCGGCGCGATGAGTGCATCGACCGTGGCGGGTCTGTGGATCGACCACATGAAGGTCGGCGCCTGGATGGACGGGCCGATGGACGGGCTGACGTTCAGCGGCATGCGCATCCGCGACACCACCGCGGACGGCATCAACTTCCACGGCGCCGTCACCAACTCGAAGGTGACCAACAGCGACATCCGCAACACCGGTGACGACGGCATCGCCACCTGGGCGGACTCCGGTATCGGTGCCGACGCCAACGACACGATCTCCAACAACACCGTGTCACTGCAGATCCTCGCCAACGGCATCGCGATCTACGGCGGCCACGACAACACCGTCAGCGGCAACCGGGTGGTGGACACCGGCCTCGCCCAGGGCGGCGGCATCCACGTGGGGCAACGCTTCACGTCGACGCCGGTCGGCACCACCACGATCTCCGACAACACCATGATCCGGGACGGCAGCCTCGACCCGAACTGGCAGTTCGGCGTGGGCGCACTCTGGTTCGACGGCAGCCAGGGCGCGATCACCGGCCCGATCAACGTGACCAACGCGCTGATCCAGCAGAGTCCGTACGAGGCCGTCCAGTGGGTCGAGGGCACCATCAGCGGGGTCAACCTCAACAACGTGACCATCGCCGGCACCGGAACCTTCGCCCTCCAGGAACAGACCGGCGGAGCGGCGAAGTTCACCAACGTCACGGCGACAGGCGTCGGTTACTCGTCCCCGGTGTACAACTGCTCGGGCGGGAACTTCGTCGTCACCGACGACGGCGGCAACTCCGGCATCAGCGGCACCCCGTACTGCGGCGGTTGGCCGGCTCCGGTCTACCCGCCCTACCCGTCCGAAGGCGTGACGGCCACCCCCGGCGCGCTGAACTTCGGTTCGGTCCCGACCGGTTCGACGAGCGCGGCTCAGACCGTGACGGTCTCCAACCCGACCAACAGCGCCGCGTCCGTCTCGTCGATCTCCACCAGCGGCGACTACTCCCAGACCAACACGTGCGGCTCGTCGATCGCGGCGAACGGCTCGTGCACCGTCAGCGTGAAGTTCACACCGACGGCGACCGGCAGCCGTAACGGATCCCTGACCGTCAACGCGGGCGGGATCACCAACACGGTCAGCCTCTCCGGTACCGGCACCACGCCGGGCCCGGTCCTGAACACCGACCCGGCGAGCCTGTCCTTCGAGGGCACCGTGGTCGGCTCGTCGGCCACCGCACAGACGGTGAAGGTGACCAACTCGGGCACCGCGTCGGCGAACGTCTCGGGAGTGTCGGCTTCCGGCGACTTCAGCCAGACCAACAACTGCGCCACCCTCGCGGTCGGCGCGTCCTGCACGGTGAACGTCGGGTTCAAGCCCACCACGGGCGGCACACGCAACGGCAACCTGACCATCACCAGCAACGCCAACAACAGTCCTACCGTCGTCTCCCTGACCGGCAGCGGCATCGACAGCACCACCAACATCGCCGCCGGACGGCCGGCGACGGCGAGTTCGAGCAGCAGCCCGTACGTGGCCTCGAACCTCACCGACCCGGACGCCTCGACGTACTGGGAGGGCACGAACGGTTCGTTCCCGCAATGGGCCCAGGTCGACCTCGGCCAGAACTACAGCGTCGGCAAGGTCGTGCTCAAACTCCCGCCGGCGACGGCGTGGTCGGCCCGCACGCAGACGCTGTCGGTGCAGGGCTCCACAGACGGCTCCAGCTTCTCCACGATCAAGGCATCGGCCGGGTACACCTTCGACCCGAACGCCAACAACAACACGGCGACCATCACGTTCAGCGCGGCCACGGCGAGATACGTGCGGGTGAACATCACCGCCAACACGGGCTGGAACGCGGCCCAGTTGTCGGACTTCGAGGTGTTCCCCAGCAGTGGCGGTTCCTCGCCGGCGACCTTGTCGGCCAACCCGACGTCATTGACGTATCCCACCCAGGCGCTCAACACCTCCAGCAGCGCGCAGACGGTCACGGTGACCAACACCGGAACCGCGGCCGCGACCCTCTCCGGCATCAGCGTCACGGGTGACTTCTCGCAGACCAACAACTGCGGGACGTCGATCGCGGCGAACGCCTCCTGCACGGTGAACGTGACGTTCCGGCCCACCGCGTCCGGCACCCGCGCCGGCGATCTCAGCATCGCCAGCAACGCGTCGAACGGCACGACCACGGTCGCGCTGACCGGCACCGGCGCCGGCACGGTGAGCAGGAACCTGGCGGCAGGCGCGGCCACCACGGAGTCCAGCCACACCGACGTGTACCCGTCGTCGAACGTGACGGACGGAAACCAAGGCACCTACTGGGAGAGCGCCAACAACGCCTTCCCCCAGTGGGTTCAGGTCGACCTCGGTTCCGCACAGAGTGCGAGCCGTGTCGTCCTCCAGCTCCCCGCGGGCTGGGGCGCCCGCAACCAGACGCTGTCCCTGTCGGGCAGCACCGACGGCTCCTCCTTCTCCAGCATCAAGTCGTCGGCCGCCTACACCTTCGACCCCACCACCAACAACTCGGTCACCATCACGTTCACCGCGACCACCCAGCGATACGTCCGGGTGAACATCACGGCGAACAACGGTTGGCCGGCCGGTCAGCTCTCCGAGTTCCAGGTCTGGAACACCTGACCCGACCTGACGGTGCCGCCGGGCGCGCTCGCGCCCGGCGGCACCGACCACCGAAGGCCACTCGACCAGTGGAGTCCAGATGGGTGTCACGCGCAGAGTCTTCTTGAGAGCCGCGATCGCGTCCACCGCGGTGGGAACACTCGGGGTCGCCGGCATAAGCGGCGGTGAGGAGTTCGAAGACGTTCAGGGGCACGCCGCCGGTGTTGACGCGCTCGAACACCGCGCAGACGGCGTCCATCGAGGTCGAGGCGGCCAGCCGGATCATCGGGACCTGGAAGGCGCGGACCTGCTGGAGGACCAGGTCGTCGAACTGGCCCCAGCGGTCCCAGTTCCGTTCCTCGTCCGCCTTGATGTAGCCCTTCTTCCACTGGTTGACGCGCTGGGCGTCGAAGACGAGGTGCAGCGGGAAGAGTCCCGCCGCACACTCGGCCTCCTGGGTCCTCAGATCCAGCACCACCGTACGGTTGAAGTCGGTGCGGAGGACTTTGTCCGCCGGGACGGACAGGATCGCCTCGTCGCGGTCGGCGGACGGTCCGACGGCCTTCTCGATGTCGACGTAGTACCAGCGCTCGATGGGCTTGCCGCGGGAATCGGACGTCTCCACCGGGGCGTCCAGCCACAGTGCCTGGAAGAGTGAGGTGAGGCGCTGCTGTCCGTCCAGCAGCAGGAGTTCCGCCTTCGGATCGCCTTCGGCGCGGGCCCCCGTGAGCGTGCGGGAACGGAAGCGGGTGGCACCCCCGGTCTGCAGCGTCATCACCACGCCGAGCGGGTAGTCCAGCGTCACTGTCGCGATGATTGCCCTGATCCGGTCGTCGTCCCACTTCCAGTTCCGCTGGAAGTCGGGCAGTTGTAACGCCCCGGAGGCGACGTCCGCGAACACGTCCCTGAGCTTCAGATTGTCCAGTGCCGCCATGTGTCTCTCTTCTCGCCCTGTCGCGCGTACGGAGAGTGATTCCAAGATGGGTGGCAGCGCAGTCCACGACCGAGCGGCCACGTCGGTAGGCGAACGCTGCCCGGTGCGGTTGAAAGCCGACTGGAAGGGTCTCCAGGCGGGCCAGGATTTCTTGCTGCATCTCGGACAAGCGCGGGACCGGGGCGTGCACGGTCCGCAGTCCGCCGCGGTGCTTGGGTATGCGGTGCTCGGTGTAGGGGTAGATCGAGCCGCTGACCACCGCCTCGAGGAACTGGTCCGGGGTGAGATCCGCGAAGTCGTCTGTCGTCGTCACCGAACCGCCTCGTCCCCGCTGGTGAGACGCAGTCGGCGAGCCTCACCTTGAGTGTGGTTTTTCCAAGCCCGACACGCGGGCGGTCCGCTGTATCCCTCCGCCGCCCTGTGCAAGCACAGGGACCGATCCCCAGCACCTCGGTGTGATCAGCACCGAGGTGCCCCGGACCGGAGGGCCCATCGCAAGGGATGGGTTCCTGAGACCCGCCGACTGCGTTGAGCCGGATCGTAGCCTCCCTGCAATTCGAACTCACAGGCAGGTAGCCCGATGACACACGGAACCACAGTGCTTCGGAAGCGGCTTGGCAGTTCGACGATGGCCACGACGTTGACCTGCGCGTGATCGTCCTGAACGGCGAGGGTGGCGGCGTGTACGGCGGCGCGCTCTGACTCACATGGTCACGAACCGGGCATCATGCCACTTCGCCGAGGCGCCGGCGCACCAGATCGGCATCGATCTCCAGCATCGCGGTCGGCACCTCGCGTTCACCGAGCTTCGCACCCGCCAGCACTCGCAGCATTGGCATCCCGGCGGGTGCGAACGTCGGACAGCATCACCAGGAAGGAATTGCCGTCGCCCATCAGCGTCCGCGAGGGCGCCGGGAGATCACTTGGGGGAGGCTGCCGTCCCTCCAATAGCCGTCCAGGACCGTGAGGAGTCGTTCGGGGTCGTCGAAGACCTCGGAGGTCCGGTCACCGTATTCCGCCAAGAGCGGGTCGCTCTCGACCATTTTGCGTTCGGCCGCGGTGAAGGAAGACGAGTATGCGTGGCAGTCGCCGCACCACAGGTAGTTGAACCATGACGGTTCGGTCCGGCCGTAATTCTCGTGGTGGTAGTCCCGCATCGCGACGTGGCCGCAGATCGGGCAGGTCCGTTCGGTCAGGGGCAGGTGCAGTTGGGCGCCGAGTGTCTCGCGGTGATGTTGGTCGTAACGGCGGATCATGGATCGGCCTCTCAGAGGGGGCTGGGTACAACGGTCGTGGAGTCGGCCGAGGGAGGATGCGCTCCCTCGGCCGACCCGGCTCCATTTGCCCGGCAGCGGCACGGAGACGTCCGGCCGGCCCGGGGTGTGATTGATCGCTACCGGATATTTTCCGCCACATCATCTGGCCGAACTCTTCGGCCTTCTCCTCGGACCCGGTGTCGCCGAAGTTGGCCATGCGGTTGTGGTGGTAGGTCTCATGGAAGAACGTCACCACGGCCTCCTTCATGTCTCGCAGGCCCTTGTTCGAGATCTGGATGATCGGCAGCCCGTTCCGGCCCAGGTTCGGGCGTTCGGTGTAGGGGTAGGTCGTCTTCATCGTGTGCGGGGGGTGGGTCTACTGCGCGGCGGTCCTGGACACGTTCAGCCGCAGGATCGTGGGCTGGTCCATCGACTCCAGGCAGGACTCCACCCTCGTGGTCAACGCGTTGGACATGGCCATCCGCAACCGCCGCCCTGAGCGGGGCGGGATCGTTCACGCCGATCACGGAACCCAGTTCACCTCCTGGGTCTTCGGGGAGCGGATCCGCTCCGCCGGCCTTCTGCCGTCGTTCGGCACCGTCGGGGACGGCCTGGACAACGCGATGATGGAGTCGTTCTGGTCCTCGATGCAGATCGAGCTGCTCAACCGCAGGCGGTGGAAGACCCGGGTCGAACTGGCCAACGCGATCTTCGAGTTCATCGAGATCTGCTACAACCGCCAGCGACGCCACTCAGCATCGGGTTATCGCACCCCCATCGAGTACGAACTACTCTCCGAGAACGACACCACCCCGGCTGCTGGTTAGTCACCGAGCCTGGAGCCCAAATGGTGGGGCAGGTCAAACCTGTCACCCGAACCTGCATCAGACCCGTTCTCTTCTGCTGGTGGCACACGTGCCGTGCCCGCACTGACCTCGGAAACGGGACCGTTGTCGGCGGCGGGCGGTGACTTGGTCCGGGAATGGCCCGCGAGTAGCCGGAATCGTCGTCGCAGGGGGTGAACTAGCGCCCGCAGCCCCGAATGCAGCGGACGGCGATGGAGCGCTCGGGGAGACCGAGCATGTGGGAGACGCTGGCGCAGGAGCGGTCTCCGACGAGGCGGAGAGCGAGTTCGACACGGTCGAACAGGAAGGCGGCCAGGCGGCCGCACGGAGGGCCGCCCCGGAACATGCGTGTCAACTGGCAGTGAGCCGCCGGGGTCAAGGACGTCCGGCGCACGACGGTGTCCTGCCAGGACACCTGTCCTGGCAGGACACCGCCGTGGTGACGCGGTTGATCAGACGGTCTTGGTCGCCCCGTTCATAACGGGGTCCGGGCTGGTCGTGGTGCCGTCGGCGGGCGGCGGCGTCGCGGCGTGCGCGGCCGCGGACTCGCGGGAGAGGAAGGAGCCGAGCTCGCCGATGGTGCTCATCAGCGGGGCGGGGAAGACGACGGTGGTGTTCTTGTCGACGCCGATCTCCACCAGACTCTGCAGATTGCGCAGTTGGAGGGCCAAGGGATGGTCCATCATGATGTCCGACGCCTCCCCGAGGGCCGCAGCGGCCAGGGACTCGCCCTGGGCATTGATGATCTTCGCCCTCTTCTCCCGCTCGGCCTCGGCCTGACGGGCCATCGCGCGCTTCATGCTGTCGGGCAGTTGGATGTCCTTGAGCTCGACCAGGGTGACCTCCACGCCCCACTCGACGGTGGCGACATCGAGGATCTCGCGGATGTCCAGGTTGATGCGGTCGGTCTCCGACAGTGTCTCGTCCAGCGTGTGCTGCCCGACGACCTTGCGCAGCGTGGTCTGTGCGATCTGATTGATCGCCGCATGTACGTTCTCGATCGCGATGACCGACTTCACGGCATCCACGACGCGGAAGTACGCCACCGCCGACACGTCGACGCTGACGTTGTCCCGCGTGATGATCCCCTGCGACTGGATGGGCATCGTGACGATCCGCAGCGAGACCCGGTGCAAAACATCGACGAACGGAATGATGAACCGCAGACCGGGAGAGCGAGGGCCCACCAGCCGGCCGAACCGGAACAGCACCCCCTTCTCGAACTGCTTGACGACCTTGATGGCCATGGCGATCGCCACGACGACCAGCAGGGCCACCACGACGATAAGGAAAACGAGTACTCCCATGTGCTGCTCCTCAGATAGGGCACGAGACCGCCGGCTCTTCGTGCTCCAGCCGGAGCACGAAGGACACGGAAGCCGGACCGGGCTTGTGCGCCAGAAGGGTTGAAATGCCCTCAGTGGCGGCCCCGTTGGGCTCCGCAGTTCGTGCCGTGTTCCGAGCATGGCTCGCTGTCCACGCCGAAGGCAGGGGCCAACCGGTCCCCATTCCGTTTCTCACCGTCGGCCGGAAGGCCGGAAGGCCGGAAGCCCGGCCAGGCAGGGCCGATCAGCCGGGAAAAGCAGAACGGGGGCGGGGTGCTGTCGGCGTCGGGCAGGGGCGGCGCTGTCCAGGGAGCGCGCCACCCGTGTCGGCCAGGCCATTCCAGTAGGGCGCCCGAATGTGGGAGTCGACTGGCAACTGTGGCTCCAAGAGATGGACTTCACCGGGCGCGATGAATACGTCGTTTCAGCACATGCCGCTCCGCGACCCGTCCGACGGGAGCGCTGGAAGTCGAGGCGCCCCTCGAAAGGGATCAACTCGGGGCCGACCAGCGGTCGGCGCATTCACGCCGTGCGTCACCCGCCCCGGTTGCTGGGCTGCCGCGTGGCCGTGATCGGTTACGAGAAGGCGGTTGAATCCGAAACGGGACGAGAGCCCCTGCTCGCGTGCCCATGTGACTGGCGCGGTGTCAGGAACGTCAGCAACGGGTCAGTGTGAGTCCTCCGACACTTGGCGGCAGCTGACCGAACATGCGAATCGAGATAGTCTCGGGAGACCGCTTTTGACCTGTGTGAAGCAGGTAGGGAGCAGACATTTCGGGAGTTTCTTCATGTTTCGCACCATGTTCAAGTCCAAGATCTAGCGTTTGGGTGTTTCCGCAGTTCAGAGCCCTGATTGCCGTGCTGGGGTCAGCAATTGGTCAGCATGAGGCAGGACGGTGTCCCGGCTTGATCGACCTGTATCCGGGGTGGAGGCCTCCTGCGCCCCGCTCAGTGCCTCAGGAGTGGTGCGTACTTGCACGGCTGACGGTCTGGCCGGTCTGGAAGTTGTGTCAGCTCGCGCCAGCCGGGGCCAGCACGCGTGGGCAACGTGGAAAGTGACGCCCTCAAGGGCCAGTTCGACCGTCGTGTTGGTCGGTCGAACTGGCCCTTGAGGGCGTCTCGTTGGCTGACGGATCAGCCGGCGGAACCTTTTGCGCGTCTGCCCGCCCGGCCACAGGATCGCCCCTACCCTTCGACGGCCGTGGAAGCGTGCTGCGCTGAATGGAGAGTTCCGCTCGGAGCCCTCTGAGGCCGAGTCGTGTTGCTGATCAGCAACACGACTCGGCGCTCGCGCGCCGGTTTGGCGCGGACCTTCAGCATCGCGGTCGGCGCCTCATGCTCACCGAGCTTCGCGCCCGCCGGGCTCACAGCACGGGCACGCCGTCGGGTGCGATCGTCAGACGGCATCAAAGGAAGGCGCTGCCGTCGCCCATCAGTGTCCGCGGGGGCGGCGGGAGATCGTCTGAGGGAGCTTCCCCGTCTTCCAGTAGCCGTCGAGGATCGTGAGGAGTCGTTCGGGGTCACGGAAGACCTCGGCGATCCGGTCGCCGTACTGCTCAAGGAGCGGGTCACTTTCGACCATCTTGCGGCCTGCACCCGTGAAGGACGACGAGTAGGCATGACAGTTGCCGCACCACAGGTAGTTGATCCACGAAGGTTCGCTGCGGCCGTACTTTGTGTGATGGTAGACACGCATGGTCGTGCGGCCGCAGATCGGACAGGTTCGCTCGGTCACGGGCAGGTGCAGTTGGGCGCCGAGCGCCTCAAGATGCTGCTGGTCGTAGGGGCGGGGCATGGGACCAGGACCTTTCTGGGGAGTCGGGGCGGACGCCGTGCGGGAAGGCCGCGGTGGAAGGCGATCCCACCGCGGCCGGCCAGTCGGCGATTCAGCTCACTGATCGTTTTCAGAGTGGCCACCGATGGGGTGACGACAGGGTGTACGCAACGCACGAAGCACCCGTGCCGTTGAGGGAGGTGTTCGAAGTCTCAACTCATCAGCACAGGTGCCTCGTTGGTCTCCTATCTTGCCGCACTCGACCTGTCCCATGCGCTGGTCGAGTGGCTCACCATGCTCATCGTCACCCGCGAGGGTGACCGCCGCTGCAAGCTCCCGCCGCACCAACGGGCGTTGATCGGTCTGGTGTACCTGCGCAAGCATGACACCCTGGCCCAGATCGCTGTCGCCTTCGGCATCTCGGCCGGCACCGCCCACGCCTACACCACCGCGATGATCGATCTCTGCTAGCCGCTAGCCGCTAGCCGCTAGCCGGCAGCCGTCAGCGTCTGCGGGGGCGCCGGGAGATCACCTGAGGGAGACGGCCGGACTTCCAGTAGCCGTCGAGGATCTTGAGGAGTCGTTCGGGGTCGTTGAAGACCTCAGAGATCCGGTCGCCGTATTCCGCGAGGAGAGGGTCGTTTTTGACCATCTCGCGGCGGGCGTTTGTGAACGACGACGAGTAGGCGTGGCAATTGCCGCACCACAGGTAGTTGATCCATGATGGATCAATCCGGCCGTACTTTTCGTGGTGATAGTCACGCAGGCCGACATGGCCGCAGATCGGGCAGGTCCGCTCGGTCACCGGAAGGTGCAGTTGCGCGAAGAGCGCCTCACGATGGTGTTCGTCGTAGCGGCGGAGCATGAAGGAGACCTTTCTGGGGTATGCAGGGGCGTCACCCGGTCTGCCGCAGCGGGACAGTCTCCCGCTGCGGCAGACGGACGATATGCCGGACGACACGGTATGGCGCCGGGCCGACCGGCTGTTCAACGCATCATCGGCCTCTTGATATCTTGCGCCACATCATCTGGCCGAACGCCTCGGCATTTTCCTCGGTTCCGGTGTCCCCGAAGTTGGCCATGCGGTTCTGGTGGTAGGTCTCGTGGAAGAACGTCACCACCGCCTCCTTCATGTTTCGCAGGCCATAGTTCGAGATCTCGATGATCGGCAGACCGTTCCGGCCAAGATGGGGGCGGTCGCTGTACTTGGGCGAGGGTCCCAAGGAGTGTGGGCTGTTTCCCTCGGCCAGACGACCGGTGTTGAGATCGATGATCTTCTCTTTGTGGACGACATCGTACTTGTCCCACTCGGAGCGGTAACCGGCCCGGGACAGATACTGCTTGAGCCTGCCGAGGCTCACCACCGTCCCCTGCGGGTAGTAGTCCGGCTTCTTGTCGGGCTTGCTGCGATAGGCGTTGCCCTGCTCGGGCTCCGGACTCGGCTCGTTCCCGCTCCGGGCGGGGGACTTGCCACTGCCTCCCGGTTCCTTGCCGCCCTTGCCCGTACCCGCCTTCGGCGTTGACGGTGCGTCACTGTTCTTGGGCGTCGTGGGCGCGGGGTCGGCCGGGGTGGTGGTGGGAAGGTCTCCCGAGAGCAGCCTCTTGACCGCTCCGACGAGGTCCTCGCCGTCCGCCATCGCGAGCCTGACCGCCTTGACGGCCTTGACTCCACCACTGACCAGCTTGTAGGCGCCGTAGCCGTCGACGGCGAGCGTGCCGACCACGCCGGTCCACTGACCAGCGACATACGATTTCGACCCGGTGTCGACGCCGAAGAGGTTGGCCAGCGGGTGGTCGTCGACGTAACCGGTGTGGCCGAGCTGGATCGGGGTCTCGTTCGAGTAGCCCGTCCAGCTGTTGAACAACTGGTTGTCGCCGTTGGCGACGCCGGCGAACCCGTTCCAGCCGTCGGAGAGCTTGTTGACGCTCCACTGCCACGGGTCTCCGACGAAACTGTCGCCCACACCGCAGAAGAAGCCGCCGATCGAGCTGCCCCAACCGGAGAACCAGGACAGGCCGTTGGGGTCGCTACCGGAAACGGGGTTGTCGGCCCCGTAGCCATAGCCGCCCATCTGGTTCGGGTCGCCGCTCTCGAAGAGCGGGTCGACCGACAGGAAGCGGCCGGTGACCGGGTCGTAGTTGCGTACTCCGAGGAGGTTCAGGCCGGAGGTGGCGTCGGCCGGCTTGCCCAGGTAGCCGTGGTTGTCGGCCCATCCGGTGGGCGCGGGACCGCGCGGGTTGCCGTAGGGGTCGAAGGCGCGCCGCGTGATGGCCAGGGTGCCGCCGTCCACCTGGAGTTGGGCGGTTCCCTGCGGGGTGGTCGGCTGGTAACTGATGCCGCCCTTGCTGGAGCGGACCGTCACCGTGCCGTCAGGGGCGCAGTAGTAGCGCAGTCCGGTGACGGCTTTGGTGGTGGTGTCGAGGCTGAGCTGTTCGATGCCGCCGAAGAGGTAGAGCGTGTTGTTGCCCGGCCTGCGCTGGATCAGCAACTGGCCGTCGGCGTCGTAGAGGTAGCCCGTCTTCTTGCCGTCGGTGGTGGTGGCGGAGGTCAGACCCTCCTCGTTGTACTCGATCCCCTGACTGCCCGGGCGGGCTCCGGTGGTGGTCCGGGTCTTCGTGTTGCCCGCGTCGTCGTACTCCGGGGTCAGCACGGAGGTGCCGGTGGCGGGGTTGCGGGTGGTGACGGTGGACACCGCGTTGGGCCGCTTGGCGGGAGCCGTGCCGACGCCCGGGTAGGCGAGCGTCTGGGTGGTGTCCTTGGCCGCGTCGCCGGTCACATCGTGCGCGACCTGCTGGGTGCGGTCACCGAGCTGGTTGAACTGCCAGTCGGTCCAGTACGGGGCCGGTCCGCCGATGGTCGCTGAGGACGGGGACGAGGTGGCGCACCGGGCGAGCTGGCCCGCAATGGGCTTGGTGAGGCCCTTGGTGTCCGTCCAGGCCGTGGTCAGCCGGTCCTGTGCGTCGTAGGTGAAGCACTGGGTGTCGGCGGTCCGGTCCGCGCCGCCGCTTGAGCGGATGTCGGAGACCGCGGTGATGTTGCCGGCCTGGTCGTAGCCGTAGGTGGTGTCGGAGATCGGGTTGGCGGTGTTGGTCTGCAGGGTGACCCGGTTGGTGGCGAGCCTGCCCGTCGCCTGGTCGTAGGTCTGCGCGGTGCGCAGCTGCTTCGACGGGGTGCCGACGGTGGTCTGGAGGACCTCCCCGAGCGGGCTGTAGTTGACCGTGGCGACGTACGGCCGGCTGGGCGAGCCCATGCTGACCAGGCCGCCTTCGAGGTTGTAGCCGTAGCCGACGGTCTCGGCCGGCAGTCCGCCGTCGGCGCCGTACGTGGTGGCCGCCAGCAGGCCGACGTTGTCGGTGTAGGAGGCCTTGGCGGTGTAGGTGCCCGCCAGGGCTCCCTCGGCGTCCGGGATGACGGTCGAGGTGCTGGTCGGCTGGCCCACCGCGTTGTACGCGTCGATCTTCTGGACGTACGCGCTGCCGTTCTTGCCGCCGACGTAGCGGGTGGACGCGACGGGCAGGCCCTTGCCGAGCTCGTCGTAGGTCCACTCGGCCAGCAGCTTGGACGGGTCCGTCGTGCCGTCGCCCGAGTATTCGGCCTTACGGCGGCCCAGCAGGTCGTAGGTGAAGGACAGGGTCTGCTTGCGGGCGTCGGTGGTGCGGTCCAGCCGGCCCAGGTCGTCGTAGTGGGAGGTGGAGGTCCCGGCGTCAGGGTCGGTCTGGGAGATGACGCGGCCCTGCAGGTCGTAGCCGTAGGACCAGGTGTTGCCCACCGAGTCCTTGACGGTGTCGACCTGTCCTGTCGGCGTGTAGGTGTAGCGGGTGGTGATGTCCGCGGTCGCCGCCTTGCCGGCGGTCCCTGTCGACCAGAGCACGGCGTTCGACGCGTCGTGCACCGCGACGTTGTCGTCGGACTGCACCTTCAGGTAGCCGCCGGTGTGACCGGAGGTGCCGCTGGACCACAGGGTGGTCTTGCCGGTGGCGTCCAGAACCACGAAGTCACCGTCGGTCTGCATGACCGCGTAGGCGCCCGGCTTGCCGGACGTCTTGGACGACCACAGCACCTTGTCGCCGACGAGCGAGGACAGCACCAGGTTGCCGTCGGCCTGCATGGCCAGCCGGACACCGGCGGAGACCAGCGAGGTGCCCGAGGCCAGCTTGCCGCCGCCGGTGAGCTTGCGGTCCGGCGTGGTGTCGCGCATCACCGTGGAGGTGGTGCGGCCGAGGGCGTCGGTGTAGGTCGTGGTGGCCTTGCCGCCCTGCGGCGGGGTGGCGTCGACCCGGTCGACGCCCTGGTAGTCGGCCGACGACTGGAACAGGGTGCTGGCGAAGGACACCATCGTGCGGGTGACCGGCCGGCCCTGCCCGTCGTACGACGTGCGCGTCACCGACGGGCCCGTGCGGTTGGTCTCCGCCCACATCGTGCTGCCGGGGGCGTGATCGGCGTCGGAGTACGCCGCGATGTTCGAGACGGTCCACCCGTGCGAGTCGTAGTACGTCGAGGAGACGAGCCTGCCGGCCGAGTTGTCCGCCGGGGTCGACTGGGTCTGGCGGGGCTGCAGGGTGCCGTCGTAGATGGTGACGGAGGTGCTGTAACTACCGTCCTCCCGGAGGCCCTTGGTGGTGACGGACGACGCGGTGGGGTTGTCGCCCGAGCCGTGGACGTCATAGCTGTAGATCCGGTCGGGGGTGTCGCTGACCTTGTCCCGTCCCGGGGACCAGACCTTCTCCCGTCGCCCGAGCGCGTCGTAGGTCGCGTCGGTGACCTGCTTGTTGGCGTCCGCCGCGTGGGTGACCGAGCCACGGCCCGGTGAGACCGTGCTGGTGGACGTCCACTTCAGCGGGTTCGTCGTGGACAGGGTGGTGGGCAGGATGCCCGAGGTGGGTTCGTACGACGTGGTCGTGGTGTTGCCCGCCGCGTCGGTGCTGCTCGCGACCCGGCCGTACTTGTCGTACGACATGCCGCCGAGCGTCTGGTACTTCCGGTCACCGCTAGCGTCGTACGACGTGACCGACTGGGTCGCGGTCACCAGGCCGAGCGAGTCACCGTTCTGGCCGAGCTTGCCCAGGGTGCCGACCTTGTCGACCGAACCGTCCCCGTCGTAGAAGATCCGCTTGTCGGAGAGGGCCGTGTCCTTGCCGGGTGCGGTGCCGCAGGATCCGGCGACGCTGCTGGTCTCCTTGGGGTAGACCAGCATCATCGGGTTGTCGGCGGGCGCGTCGGCGTAGGTCGTGGTGGTGCAGGTCTCCTGCTTGGGCTTGGAGATGTCGCCCTCGTCGTCGACCTTCCAGATCCGCCCCTTGTCGTCGAAGGTCGTGCTGGTGCGGGTGGTCCGCCAGGTGCCGTCGGAGAGCAGGCCCATCGTGCGGGACGAGGTCGCCGATATTTGACGTGCCGTCACGTCCGGCAAGGTGGAGAGCTTGTCGGGCTTGGGGTCCTCGGACGTCCATGCCGTGCGGTCCCGGGAGGCTGTGACCTTGGATGTGGGCGGGGTGGTGAGGGTGCGGCCCACGACGGTGCCACCGGCCTTGGTGTAGGCCAAGGCCTGGTAGGGGGTACCTGCCAGCCAGGGGCTGTCGGTGATCTCCTCGTCCAGGGCGTTCTTGACCTTGACGCTGCGCCTGGACCCGTCGGACTTGTAGTCGCCGTCCATACCCTGGAGATAGGAGACGGTGCTCTGGGTGACCGGGTCCGGCGCGGCGCCGGTGGTGGTGGTGACGGTGCGGAAGCCCCGGAAGTCGTTCCACGTCCGGTGCTTGTCGTCGGTCAGGTCCGAGTCGTCCCGGTGCCAGGCCGCGCCACCGCTGTAGGTGTAGTTGGTGACCTTGGCCGGGGAGCCCGCCTTGGTGCGGTCGCTGTCGGTGACCTGCGCGACCAGCGTCTTGTGGAACCAGTCCTTGATGGGCTCCGAGCCGCCGGGGGTGTTCCAGAACACCGGGAAGCAGGCCATGGTGTTGCTGTCGGCCCCGGCCGGCATGTTCTTCTTCTCCCGCGAACACTCCGGTGCGCGGTAGGTGACCGCGACCGACTCACCGGTCTCGGTCTGCACGCTGGAGATCCGCGGGTGGTAGAGCGGCGGGGCGGCCGGGGTCAGGCCGTCCACGCGGTTGTCCATCTCGATTCCGGCGAAAGTGACCGGGTCGAGGCTGATCGGCTTGTCACCGCCGGCCGATGTGTCCTCACCGGTGTGGATGATCGAGGACAGCCACATCACCGACTGCAGTGAGCCGGTGCTCTTCGGGTCCTGGGTGTTTCCGGTGACCGGGTCGTAGGTGCCGCCCGCGTCCGAGAACACGTGCTTGAGGTCGTAACTGTCGACGTCCTGCCAGCCGGAGGCTGTGCGGACCGAGGTGTCGACGCCCTTGAGCCGGTACGTGGACCAGAAGGTCGGGCCGCTGATCAGGCAGACGCCGTCGGTGTCGTCGTCCTTGACCTTGTTCTTCCAGTCGGACTCGCAGCGCAGGTCGTACGGGGTGTCCGGCCAGTCCTTCGCGGTCTTGGAGGAGAGGTTGTCCGCCTTGCAGACCGTGTCGGAAGTGGTGCAGCGCTGCGCGGCGCGGAAGACCACCTTGGCGGCCGGTTCACGGCCCGCCCTGGCGTCGGCGAGCTGGTAGCCGTACGAGATCTGGGTGAGGCGCCCGCCGCGGACGTACTTGGTGATCTTGCCACCCTTGTCGTCCTCGGCGACCTGGCCGTAGCCCATGTTGTAGTAGTTGGACTCGGTCGCCCAGTCGTAGCGCTGGACGTTGCCGTGCGGGTCGACGACGAAGTCGAGGTTGAACCGGTAGCCCACCGGCTTGTCGCACTGCGAATCGTCGCCCTTGTCCGAGTCGTGGCAGGGGTCGCCCGACTTCGGGTGGTAGACCGGCACGCCCCAGGCGCTGTCCGTGGCGCTGTCGTCGGTGGTGCCGGGGGCGTGGTTCAGGCCCAGGTAGTAGGCGGTGCCGTCGGTCGTGGTGACCTTGAAGTACTCGCCGTCCCACAGGCCGTTGGACGCTCCGGTGAGCCGCTGGATGCGGGTGCCGTCGTCGGCCTGGAGGTGGTACTCGCCGTCCGAGTCGCGAACCAATTGGCCGTTGTGGGTGCCGAGTTGAATGGTGGCGTTCCAGCCGCCCCAGCATTCGTCGCCGGAGTCCTTGATGCCCTGGTCCTTGCAGCTCTTGTACGAGCGCTCGATGAACCCGGGGCTGTAGGACCAGCCGTCGCCGGCCCAGGAGGACTGGGAGTTGCGCGCCGAGGTCTCGCCGTCCACCGACTGGGAGTCGTAGGACAGTCCGACGCTGGGCGCCTCACCGCCGAGGGAGGGCGGCACCGTGATCGGGTAGTTGTACGTGAAGGCGCCCGAGGCCGAGGAGGACCAGGAGCCCGAGGCGGACAGCGAGGTGGCGCCGAAGTCGCCCTGCGAACCGCTGCTGCCCGCCACCGCCGCGACCGCCACGCCCGAGGAGGCCAGGGAGGTACGGGCGGAGGGAACGGCGAGATGACCGTTCGGCTTGGTGGCGGTTCCGGTGGGCACGGCGACGGTGCCGGTGATCTTCCGCGCCCGCGGATCGTTGACCGACTCCAGTGGCGTGCGGCTACGGCAGGCCGCGACCTGAGGCGTCGTCAGGGCGCAGGCCGGCATGGCTACCAGGCGCAGTCGGGACGCCCAGCCGCCGCCGTACGCCTGCTCGACGGCGCCGTAGTCCACCGAGACGGAGACACCGCCGGCGCCGGAGCGGTGGTCGGCGCGCGACAGGCCGACCAGCAGGCCGTCGACGCCGGCCTTCTTCGCCTTTCGCCGGTCGGCGAGTTGCACCCGTATCACACGGGCCGCCTCCACCGGCGCGCTCCGGCCGACGAGTGCGCGGGCGCGTCCGCCGATCGCCGACGGTGCGGCGGGCGACAACAAGACGGGCAGCGAGGCGGCCTTCACCTTGCCACCCGCCGTGGCCGCGACGCGGCTGCGCATCGGGGGCGCCTGGCCGAGGTCGACGGTCGTGGTGCCGCCGACGGGCCACTTCGGGGCCCTCACCTCGTGATGGGCGAGCTTGTGGGCGCCGGGCGGCGGGGTGGGTTGCTCGAGGCCTGAGCTGTCCGCGGGATGTCCCGGGACCTTCGGCTGGTCGGGCAGCGGATCGGCCGCCCAGACCTCGTCCTTGTACTGGTAGCCGCCGACCACGACGTCGGCGACGGCCGGCTGAACGGCCAGTGAGAAGGCGGCAGTCGTGGCGACCCAGAGGGTCGCCCGCCTCAACCAGGCCCGTTTTTGGGCACCTTGGATTCCGCGCGGTCTTGCGCGCATGTGTGATCCCCCATGAGAAGAAGTCCAGAAGCCGTATTGCAGTGGTCAACTGACGGCCTGTCTGGTCAGATTGGAACCGTATTGCCATGCCATGCGTGCAGCAATACCCTTTCTCACCGGTCGCATTGATCACAGCCCTCACACAGACCCCTCATGGGAGCTTCACAGCAGGGCGCGATGCGAAGAATCACCGCAATTCCGACATGCGACGGCCCTCGGGGGGACGCGCCCTGTGAGAAGGACCACAGCGGCGCGCCGGGGGGCGTCGCCCACGCTCCTCGAAAGGGCGATTCATGGGGGAGTTCACCCGCGTCCGGAGTCATCCGGCGCGTAATCTGACACGCCGTCTGGCGCTGTCAGCGGCCGTCACCGGCCTGCTGCTCGGCGCAGTCGGCCCGGTCTCGGCGGCAGGCCCGCCCCCGTCGGCGGCCGCCGACGGCACGGACAGTTCGCCGCTGGCGACCGCCAGCGCCGAGGCGGCCAGGACCGGACAGCCGCTCACCGTCGACCAGTTGACCACTGGGACCTCGGAGACCGTCGCCAACGCGGACGGCACTTTCACCCTCACCACCCACCTGCAACCTGCCCGCGTCCGCAAGGACGGTGAATGGGCAGACGTCGACGCCGGTCTGGCCCGGAACCCCGACGGCACGTTCTCCACCAAGGCCACCCCGTCGGCGCTGACCCTCTCCGGCGGCGGCGACGGGCCGCTGGCCACCCTCGTCGACGAGGCCGGGCACCGGTTGTCGTACACCCTCCCGTTCCGCCTGCCGGCCCCGGTCGTCAGCGGTGACAGCGCCCAGTACAGCGACGTGCTGCCGGGAGTGGACCTCAAGGTGAGAACCACCGACCAGGGTGGCTTCCACGAGGTCCTGATCGTCCACGACGCCAAGGCCGCCGCCGACCCCGCTCTCGCCTCGCTCCGGCTGACCACCGGGACGAGCGAGGGCATGGCTGTGAGCGCCGACCGGGACGGTCAGGTGACCGCCACCGCGTCGGACGGCGCCGCACTGTTCAGCTCACCCACCCCGATGATGTGGGACTCGTCCAGCGCACAGGTCCCCGCCGCGGCTCCGAAGAAGGGGGTCCGAGGCTCCGCCCGCGCTGGGGACGCCCCGGTGGCGGACGGTGCTACGGGTGAGACCGCCTCGACCGCGGAACAGCCGGGCAGCGGCGCACAGGTGAAGCCGATCGGCGTGACCAGCGAATCGGGCGCACTCACCCTCACCCCGGACGCGAACCTGCTCGGCGGCAAGGACACGGTCTGGCCGCTCTTCATCGACCCGTACACGAGCCCGATCACGAGCAAGAAGAGTCACTTCGTCACGGTCAAGGAGGGCTGCCCCTCCCAGAGCCCGTACGACGACGCGCAGGACAACGGCGAGGGGGTCGGCTACGAGCACTGGCGGAACTGCTTCGGCCTCAACCGCGCGTACTACGAGCTCAACACCGGCAACCTCACCAAGTCGATGGTGATCTCCAAGTCCGTGGTGCACCTCACTTCGACCTACGGTGCCTCCTTCGACTGCGACAACGAGACGGGCGTTCGCCTCGCGACGGTGTCGGGAATCAACAAGAACACCGACTGGGACCACCAGCCGAAGCTCGCCGGCGACGGCTACATCGGTGGTACGCAGAAGGTCAAGAGCTCCAACATGAGCCAGCACTGCGGCGACCACGACGTCAACTTCGACGTCACGGGCCAGATCAAGAAGCTGGCGGGCAAGGACGACAGCTGGACCTTCGGCCTGTGGGGCAACGAGTCCAAGTCGTCCAGCAACTACGACTTCGTGCGGTTCGCGACCAACCCGTACCTGACCACGGTGTTCGACATAGCGCCCTCGGAGCCGGACCGTCTGGGCACCACACCGGCCACCATCAATCCCGCGAGCAACGGATGCGACGGCGCGGCCGACGGCTGGATCGGCGAGTCCGGGCTCGCCGGCGACACCTCCGACATCACGCTGAACGCGCACCTGAACACCGACATGAGCGGGGTCAACCTGCGCGCCCGGTACGAGGTGTGGGACACCAAGACCGCGGACGACGACGGCAGCTCCACCAGCAAGACCAAGCCGGTCAGCGGCTGGGTCAGCGACGGAGGCACCACCCGGGTCAACATCGGCTTCAAGGTGGCGGACGGGCACCAGTACGGCTGGCACGTCCGGGCCGACGACGACACGCTGATGAGCGGCTGGTCGCCGAACTGTTACTTCAAGATCGACCTCAGCGCGCCGAGCGTCCCCTCCTTCACCGACTCCACGGTCTTCCCGCCGCTCGGCGCCGACAAGGCGCCCACCGGCCACGCCGGCGACGAGGGCGTCAAGATCAAGGTGACCGCGAACGACCCCACGCCCACCGGCTGCACCCGGGGCAACTGCGTCAGCAGCGGCATCGACCGGTTCGAGTACTCGTTGGACGCCAACATCCCCGGCAATGGCGCCGCCAAGGTGGACGCCGTCGCCGGGAGCGGCGGCACCGCCACCGCGGAGGTCCCGATCGGGCTGAGCGCCGCCCAGTGGGGCGCGCACACGCTCTACGTCCGGGCGGTCGACAACGCGGGCAACACCCAGGGCACCGTGGGGCAGTACAGCTTCTTCGCCCCCTGGAACCCGAAGACCAAGGTCACCGCCGGTGACCTCGACGGCGACGCCGTCCCCGACCTGGCCGCCCCCACCACCGACGGCGACCTGGTCCTGGTCCGCGGCAACGCCGACCCGGCCGCCCCGCCCACTACGGCGTCGACCAAGGCCCAGAGCCCTGACGGCACCGGCTGGGACAACTACCTCGTCGCCCACCGTGGCACCGCGACCGGCACCAACGTGGACGACCTGTTCGCCTTTGACAAGGCCACCCACGAGCTGTACCTCTACGCCAACGACGCGGTCACCCCCGGTGGGACAGCCGGGCACTTCACCCTGACCCAGAACGCCGTTCCGATCCGCAACTCCGACTCCTGCCCCGCGAAAGGCTCGGACGGCACCTGGAACAACGTCACGCAGATCCTGGCGCCCGGCAAGCTGGCCCAGTACGCCGACGTTCCCGACCTGATCACGGTCGACAAGGGCGAACTCTGGTACTACCCCGGCACGTTCCAGGCCGGCTGCAACCTCGGCCCGGGCGTGAAGATCGGCGCGGGCGACTGGTCCGACACCACCTTGCTCGCACCCGGTACCGTGGGCGGCGTCCCGACCCTGTGGGTCCGTGACAACGCCACCGGGGCGGTCAGCAGCTTCCCGCTGACCTTCGCCGCAGGCGTCCCGACCGCCAAGCTGACCGCTCCGCGGCACCCTCCGCTGGTCTCCGGCGTACTCGACACCAACAACAAGAACCTGTGCCTGGACATCGCCGGCTCCCGCACCGCGAACGGCACCCCGGCGCAGATGTACACCTGCAACGGCAGCGACGCCCAAAACTTCACCCTCGGCACCGACCACACCGTGCACGCGCTGGGCAAGTGCCTGGACGTCGTGAAGGGCGACACCGACAACGGCACCCTGGTACAGCTCTACCAGTGCAACAACACCGGCTCCCAGGAATGGGTCTCCGGCCCCCACCCGGGCACGCTCAAGAACCCGCAGTCCGGCCGCTGCCTGGCTGACCCCTCCAGTAACCGCAACCCGCGCACCCAGGTCGTCATCTGGGACTGCAAGAACATCGCCGACCAGAAGTGGGCCGCAGCCAACGGCAATGTGCTGCCCGCCGCCCAGCGAGTGCTTCCGGTCGGCATCGGCGAGCAGGACTACCCGACCGCCGCCTCTCCGGGCGACGTGCAGGGCACCGGCTTCCCGGCGCTGTACGCGGCCTCCCGGTCCGGCCGGATGGTCGAGTACCCGGGCGCAGCGGCCGACGGCGGGCTCGCACAATTCACCGCCCCGGTGAACATCGGTCACGTCCACCGGCCCGCCGACTGGTGGAAGCTGGACGGCGCGGCGGACGACGTCCGCCCGGCCAACGACCTCACCCTGAACGGTGGCGCCACCGTGACCGCCGATGCCGCACGGGGCAGCGCGCTCGCTCTCAACGGCAGCACCGGCTACGCGGCCACCTCGGGCCCCGTGCTCGACACCAGCCGCAGCTACACCGTCTCGGCCTGGGCCAATCTGAGCAGCCTGACGGCAAACTCCACCTTCGTCTCACAGTCCGGCACCAGCGCCAACGGCCTTCAGCTGTACTACTCCAGCGGCGCGCACGCCTTCGCCTTCGGTCACGCCCACGCGGACGACACGGGGGGCGACTTCACCAGTGCCTACGGACCCACCACGGGCGCGCAGAGCCCGAAGACCAACGCGTGGTTCCACCTGGTGGGCGTCTTCGACGCAGACACGCAGCAACTGCGTCTCTACGTGAATGGTGACCTGGCGGATACCGCCGCCTACGGCGGGACGGTCTGGAACGCGACGGGACCGTTGCAGATCGGGCGTCGCCTCTACAAAAACACCTACGGGGAGTACACCGACGGCAAGGTTGCCGACGTACAGCTCTTCACCGAGGCGCTCACTCCGGGCGGTGTCGCCTCACTCGACCGGAACCGCCCGGTTCCGACCCAGCTCGGCTGAGCCCCCGGGTGCCGTACGCGGCGGTCCGCCCACTCCGGCGAGGGGTGGGCGGACCGCCGCGCTTGTGCCCCCGGCAGGAGTGGCGGCGCAGGAGGTTTTGTACACAGAGATGTCGTGTGTATAGACATTGCTAGCGTCGTCAACAAGCCGTTCATTGATGGTGTGACTGACCCTCTACGACTTCACCGGTACTCGTATAACAGCCCCGAGCATGCCCGCTGGTCATGCAGGCGCACCGCGAAACTCCAAGATCCCCGACAGAGTCAAGTTAGGCGTTGCTCCACCCGGTTGTGCTGGAATATGAGTCCAGCAGGTCCACCACGAAGACCAGGGTCGAGCCCGGCGGGATCAACGGCGAGGGCGACTGATTGCCGTATCCGAAACGCGGGGGGACGATGATCTCGCGCCGACCGCCGACCTTCATCCCCCTCACTCCCCGGTCCCAGCCCTTGATGACCTTGCCGCTGCCCAGGGCGAACTTGAACGGCTGGTCCCGGTCCCAGGAGGCATCGAACTCCTTCCCGGACTCGAAAGTCACCCCGACATAGTGGACCCTGACCACCATGCCCGGCTTGACCTCAGCCCCGTCACCGACGACCAGGTCCCGGATGGCCAGCTCGGTAGGAGCGTCACCCTCTGGAACGTCGACCTCGGGTTTTGTCAGTTCACTCATTGCAGCCTTATCACTTTCCGTCGGAAGCCGTCGGACCAGCCAGACACATGGACACTCCCTGCGGCAGATGGTCACGCTACCGAGAGTGCCGGTCCGCGCCTTCTCTTCTCAACCATGGCCCTGAGCCCAGGTGATACCGACGCTTGGGCAGACCCCGGCGCGCCTGCTCACCGTGGCGATACCAAGTGAGTCCACCCCTCGGTCCCGCTCCAAGCTCGCACTCGTCTACGGGCAGGGGCCGAATCGACTCTGGGCGGGCCGCGTGCTACCGATCCCCAACTCGCCTGACGAGACGTCAGGTAAGTCAGCGTCCACTCAGCATCAGTCCGCACGGGTTTTCGTATATGGCCGAGTCGGTGGCCCCGCGGCAGCCTGGTCGGCGCAGAAATGCGCAGGCGGGGTGCCCGGCCGCAGCAGCGCACGATGTTCCTGGAAGTCTTCGAGTTCAGGGCGTGTCGATGTACAGTGTGGGCCGCCCTTGACCTGCAAAAAGCGGGCAGGGAGCCGTCTTCCAGGAGTCCAAAGTGCTGCGTACTCTGTTCAAGTCCAAGATCTAGTACTTGGACGTTTGGGCAGTTCAGCGCCCTGTCGGCTCGCCCGAGGTCAGCAAAAGGTCAGCATGCGTCGCAGCAGAGACTCCGCTTGCTGACCTGGCGCCCCATGCGGACGCAAGGCGTGATCACTGACTTGTCGGCGAACGCCGACCCGCCTGCTGCCGCAACTCGATCATCACCCGCGCCCACGGCCCCTCGCACTGAAGAACGGCTCGGTCGCACGCGGCTCACCGTCCTTCCCGCCGAGGGAGGAACCACCGCCGACAACCGCTCGCCCCACCGCTGACACGGCGTCACCACCGCGGCACCCTGGCTGGGCTGAAGCCTCGTAATGGCGACAGCGGGGTACGTGTGGCGGCGCCCGACGCGGCCGGGAGAGTGCTTTGCCGCTCCAGGAGGCGCGGCGCTCCCCGTGGCCGACTTCGTCACCCACCCCGGTGCGCGGGTGGCGATCCCTCACCTTCCGCCGCCACGGCCGCCCGCACCCGCTGCTCCTCGCGAGCAGAGCCGACGTCCCGTTCCAGGGGGGTGCGACTCACGGCCGTCGCGAGGTCTTCCAAGGCCCGCTTTTGCAGTTCCGCCTCGCGCCGCACGACCGGGCTCCGGTTGCCGGCGGCAGCGTTCTCCCACGCGTGGAGCGCCTCCTCCACACGCCCCCAGTCCGGATTCCTGTGCTCGCTCACGTCGACTGCTGCCTTCGCGGTGTCCGTCTCCAGGGCCTCGGCGAAACGCTCCGCCTCGGGGACGAAACGGCTGTCGGCCCGCGGGACGTGGCTCTCCATGAGCATCGCCGCACGGCCGAACCCCTTGAGCGCCTCCTGCGCCTCCTGCGCCTCGCGCGACGTCAGACCCCTGGGGCGGACCGGTTCCTGCCTTGCCCGGTCGTAGGCCTCCTGCCAGGCGGCACGTGCCTCCCTGCTCGCCAGCAGCGCCCTGCGCATGTCGGCGTGATGCTCCCGGGTCGGTTCGGCGTAGTTGCGGAGCACCGCGGCCGCGTAGCGGCCGTTGGCGGCGAGCCAGTCCGCGAGCCGGCCCGGCAGCCGGGGCGTCTCCCACGCGGGGAACACCACGTAGGCCAGCATTGCCAGGGTCCCGCCGAGCAAAGTGAGCACCACCCGCTCCGGGACCGTCTGCTCCCATGCCTGGCCGCCCATGCCGAGCAGGAAGACGACGTATGCGGCAGTGAAGCACTGGGAGTAGGCGTAGCCGGTACGGATCAGCGTGTACGACAGGCCCGCCGAGACCACCGCCAGCACGCCGAACACATGGGCGTCCGGGCCCAGGGCCCGCACCATCCCGGTGGCGAGCGCGACCCCCGCCAGGGTGCCGGCGAGACGGGCCACCGCACGCGCGTACGTCCGGTGGAAGTCCGGCCGCATCACCATCACCGAGGCGATGGGCGCCCAGTAGCTGTGGCCCAGGGGCAGCCGGGCGGCGATCAGATAGCCGAGCGTGGCCACCGCCGCCAGGCGGACGGCGTGTCGGAACACGGGCGAGTCCCGGCGGAGCTCACGGCGGATCGCCCGGACGACGACCGGGACCAGCCGGAACATTGTCGGGCGCACCAGGAACTGGGCGCTCGTCGAGCCGGGCGGCGTGGGCGTCCTCCCGGAGACGCTGCCGCTCCCGGCGATCTCCAACGCTTCGCCGAGCAGTTCCACGAGCCGCTCGGCGGCCTGCCGCGCGGGGCCCTCCAGCACCTCGTGCTCCTCGTCGACACGCAGGACGTCCGTGCTCCCGGGCCGCACCTCGGCGGGAGCGCCGCGGCGGATCGAACGAGCGGCCGCATCCAGGACGTCGGCGGCCGCGTCGAGCAACTCCCGTGCGCGGTCCCTCCCGGGTCCCTCCGCCGGGGCGCCGACGTCCGGGTCGGCGAGCGCGGCGACGACCGGCCGAATGCGCTCGGCGAGGCCTCGGGGGCCGTGGAGGACGGGGGGACGGGTGCGGGCCTGTGACGGCGTCACGGTGGCCGCGTCCCGGGCCGTCATCAACGGCTCCGGGTCGAACGGGGCGGTCGGGTCGTGCCGCAACCGGCGGGCGTAGTCCGCCACGGCGGCCAGGGCGTCGGCGAGCGCGTCACGATGCGCCCCCCAACGGCGGATCGGGAACAGCAGGATCAGCACGGCCTGCACCACGCCCCCGAGCGCGATGACCCCGGCGTGCTCCAGGGCTCGCCCGACGCTCGTGGGCAGGGTGACGGTCACCAGCATGCTGCCGACCGTCGTCGCTGCGACGATCCCAGTGGTCGGTCCGACGGCCCACGCCATCCCCGCGACAAAGGCCCATACGGCCAGCAGTGGGAGGAACGTCACGAGTCGGCCCGCCGCCAGGTAGCCCACGAAGGTGCTGAGGGCCAGACCCGCGCCCGCGCCGAGCGCGATCACCTTGCGTGGACGCCAGGTGCGCTGGAAGGTGGCGCCACCCGCGGAGTAGGCACCGAGGGCGGCGGACGCGGCATACGCAGGGGAGACGAGCCACAGCGCCGACCCGATGACGATCGCCATCCCCGCGGCCGTGCGCAGCGCGAACAGGGGCTCCAGCCGCGTCTCTTCGATCGTGAGCCCGGATCGTACGACCTCTCCGAAGGCCCGCAGCCACGTCACGGGTGTGAGCCTAGCCGGAACACCCTGCCGGGTCGCATCGGCCTGATTGAGGTGCGGCAACCCTCGGGCAGGGAAGCCTCGCACCCGCCCCGCGAACAGGCCGGCGGCCGCAGCCGCTGGACGGGGTGCAGCCACGGCGGCCACTGCTGAGCGTCCGCCGTCCGTCCTACCGGGCCGGAGCGCGGGCAATCGCCGTTGGTTCAGGTCCGACCGGAGCGCGGGCGATTGTCCCCAGCCCCGGCCGCAGGACGGGCGGGACGGCGGCCCCGGGTCGCCTACCGCTTGTGGCCGTTCCCGTGTCCGTTCGGGTGCAGGACCACCTTGGTCCAGCCCTCGTCACGGGCGTCGAAGTGTTCGTAGGCGGTGGGGGCCTCGTCCAGGCTGAGTTCGTGGGAGACGACGAAGCTCGGCGTTGCCTTCCCGCCGGCGATCAGATCCCGCAGCGCCCGGTTGTACCTCTTCACCGGCGCCTGCCCGGTGCCCATGCGCTGGCCCTTGAACCACATCATGCCGAAGTCGATCGGGACCTTGCCCTGCGCCTCCAGTTCCCCCTGGGCCTCGGCACCGCCGGGGTCCTGGGGCAGGAACACGCCCACCACACCGATGTCGCCCGTGAACCTGACCGAGTCGATCAGTCCGTTGAGCGTGAGGCTGGCGTCCTCATGTCCCTCGGGGTCGTGTGCCTGGTAGCCGACGCACTCGCAGTCGTTGTCGGCGCCCAGGCCGAGGGTGGCCTCCTTGACGACCTCCGCCGGCTTCTGCTCGGCGGGGTTGATCGGGATGGCCCCGATCTCCTCCGCCTTGCGCAGCCGGTCCGGCTGGTGGTCGGCCACCCAGACGCGGCCGGCGCCCTTGAGGAGGGCGGAGTAGGCCGCCATAAGCCCGACGGGGCCGGCCCCGAAGACGATCGTCTGGTCGCCCGGTTTGACGTGGGCCATCTCGGTGGCGTGATAGCCGGTGGGGAAGATGTCGGCGAGCATGACGTAGTCGGTCTGCCGCTCGGCGGCGTCCTCACCCAGACGCAGCGCGTTGAAGTCGCCGTAGGGCACGCGCAGCAGTTCTGCCTGGCCGCCCTGGTAGGGGCCCATGCCGGCGAACCCGTAGGCGGCTCCGGCGAGAGCCGGTTCCGGCTGCATGGTCAGGCGGTAGTTGGTCAGACCCCGCTCGCACTGCTTGCAGAAGCCGCAGGCGATGTTGAAGGGCAGGACCACATACTCGCCGACCTGGACCTTGCGGACGGCCGGGCCGACCTCCACGACCTGGCCCATGTTCTCGTGTCCCAGGGTGCGGCCGGACTCGAACGAGGTGCGGCCCTCGTACATGTGCAGGTCCGAACCGCAGATGTTGGTAGTGGTGATCTTGACGATGATGTCGCAGGGGTGTTCGATCTTCGCGTCCGGTACGTCCTTCACCGTGACCGTTCGCGGGCCTTCATATACCGCTGCTTTCATGATCGCTTCCTTCGGTGCCGCGGCATGACCGCAGCACGGGTGCGATGGAGACGGCGTACCGAGCCTGACTCCCGGGAGTTGGTGCGACGGGGCCCATGGCTCCGGCATGCCTCTGTGGGCCGTTCACCCGGTTCAAGTGGAACGGCGGTGCCGCCGGGGGCCTGCCCGGCGGAGCTTCGGCGCTCCGGCGGCGGGCCTTTCGAGTCCCCGTAGGTAGGCCCTTCACGCGAAACAACCACGCACCGATCGATCAGCGGAATCTTCGTACACGGACGACGACCAACCACCAACCACCGACGACCACCAACCACCAGCCACCAACGAATCTCCGACTCGGGTCACCAGCTAGGAGTTGTCCGGCCGATCATGTGGTGTTCCGCGTCCGGGTCGTTGATGTGGACATGGGGCGGGGTGATCCGACGGATGCTGAGTGGGAGCGGTTGCGGCCGTTTCTGCCGGTCAGCAACAGGCCCCGTTGCGACAAGCGCGGGTACGTCTTCCTCGGCACCGCCACAGCAGCAGCCCTGGTCATTCGGCTACGAACTTGATCGCCCGGACAAGTCCTGGCTGGACAAGAAGTCGTACGCCGCCCAATCGGTGACCGTGCGATAACCGAGGCGCTGGTAGAGAGCATTGTTGGCGGGGTTGGACAGGTCCGCGAACAGGACCACGTCCCTCGCGCCCGCGGCCACCGCGGCCCGGCTCACCTCCGCCGTCACGGCGACCGCGTAGGTGGGCGGGGGTGTAGACGATGTCCACCTGGACGTGGCGCCGATCACCGGGCTCATGCCCGCGATGGAAACGGGAGTGCCGGCGGGGGTTTCCCAGAGCCTATGGCGCTTGTCGGCGAAGCGCGTGTCGGCCCAGGAATCGGCGTCTATGGTGACTGGCTCCCCGACGGCCTTGGCCACTCGCCGCACCAGAGACGTATCGCACGCGTGGAGCGTAGGGCACGGCGCCCCGCGCGGTACGCGGCGACGAGTCCGGCCGTCCGCTCGCTGCGTCATCTCTCGTGTCCTGCTGATCCGTCCGGGGTCATGTCGGGAGCTTGGATGCGAGTACGTCGACGCTCTCGATCGCGGGCGACACGGTGAACAGCTCCGTTGCCCGCTCCCCGAGCGCCGTGCCCACGCCTCCGGCCAGGTGCGCCTGTCGACCCGCGTCGTCGGGGAACACGTCGAAGATGCCGAACGTGGACACGTCGAACTGGATGGCGAACCAGGCGCGGGTGTCGGGCTCCTGGTCGACGATCGCCTGCGCGTCTGTCAGGAACTGTGCTACTTCTGCTTCCTTGCCCGGTTTCGCCTGTACCCGGACCAACAGTCCGACCCGCACCATGGCTCCTCCTTCGATTCGTGCCTTCATGCCAACTCCTCTGCGAATATCGCAGCGTGTGCGGCAGTTCGATCTTCGGGACACGCCGATCGGGGCACACTCTTCATGAGTGAGTCTCAGGCCGTCGGGGCAGGGCGGCGCAGCGCGTCGGCCCGTTCGGCGAGCGCGTTCCACACGGGCAGGCGCAGCGCCTCCGGGCCGCCGCCGGACTGGCCCCGAGAACCGCGAGGGCGGTGTCGGTGGCCATGTCGCTCGGCCTCCTTGGCCACGAGCTCGGCGCCGACCTCGGTGTCGCCGTCGACCTGGTCGGCCAGCCGCATGGCCACCGTCTGTCGCGCGGAGGCGAGGGCCTGCGCGAGCCCGAGCTGCACCGCACCGCGCGAGGCGTTGGAACAGTCACATGATCGGCCGGACAACTCCTAGGGCTAGTCGCCGTCGTCGTCTTGGAGTATTCGGCGGCGCTCCTGTTCGCGCTTGGAGTAGGCGGCTGCCCGGATCGCCTCGTCGCTCTCCAAGCCTGATCCCAGCGCCCCGCCCACCGTGGCGACCGAAGCGACGAACCAGGACAACGTCCAGTATTCCGCGGCGTGAAGCGGGGTTCGTGTCGTGGAGGCGAACACTTGGGCGTTGAGGATGAACAGGGCCCACACCAAGTTGACGACGATCAAACCCACGTAGCAGACGAGCACCCCGATACCCACGGTCATGACCGTCGAGGCGTTGTAGAGCCTCGCCCTCTGCCTCGCCTCCCGAGAGACCTCTGCCGATCGATGCCACAGCTGCGCGTCCACGATCAGCCAGCCGATCATGAGCGCGACGGACCCGACCGTGGCGATCACGAGGCGTGGCGCGCTCAGGGACTCGGCCAGGTTCCAGATGGTGGAGTTCACAGTGGCGGCTGCTCCCGTGGCGAGTGCGGCCGCCAGGGCTTTCGACAAGCCCGGCACCAAGCGCCACGGCCGGTTGGCGCGGACCATACCGACGAGCACCCTCAGGTAACCGCGCGGTCCGCTGACGACGTACCGAAGATCAGCGGTCTCCTCCTCACCGACCTGGCCCGGGTGAATGGGCGCGAGGCGACTGACGAAGGGCCCCAGAAGCTGGCTCCGCGGAGGTCCCTCAGCCCCGGTGGCCCGCGGGGCCGCCAAGCTGAGCACGGCTTCTTCCACGGCCCGCCGGGCTCTCGTCTGCAGACGCAAGCCCCCCAGCGGAGGAAGAGACAGCAGGGCCAAACCGTGTTCGTGACTCAGATCCAAAACGAGCTTACGCCCGTGTGAGTGCAGCGGAAGGTCGGTGAGGGCCACGAGGATGTCCCAACTCTCCGCTCTTCCGCGGTCCATGATCCGGCGCATCAAGGTGGGTGGGTCCTCGGTCCCTGCGGTGAAGGGCTCACTGACCACTTCGACGTCGAACCGTCGTCCCTGGCCTGACTTGTCGGCGAGCCGAGCAGGAAGTATCCGGGCCATGCGCTGCGCGATCTCCGTGGGCGCGTCGGGATCCGCCAGGAGAGCCACGACCGTAACGCCCCGAGACGACACCCGCATGACTCCTTCTCGTCGGCTGCCCCCGCGACCGCCCGTGCCCACAGGATGCCCCCGAGGTATCGCCGACGCCGCGTGACACGCTGGCCCCTGCCGGCAGGTGCAGGCGGTACGGTCAGGTCTCCTCGTCCTCCCCGCACAGGGCCTGCTCCACCACCGGGCCACGGTTGCGTGCGCCACCGCGAACACCCGCTCCGCGCCACCCCGGTCGGCACCGCACGCCGCGCCACCGGCCACCCCGCGGCTCATACCGGGATTCTCCGGACGCTCGTGTGAGCGGGGCAGCCCGGTGACGGCGCCTGTCGCGCGGTTCCCGGTGCGATCAGGTAGTCAGGAACGGTGAACAAGGACGCGACCGATCCCTTCGTGCATGTCCGGGGCGCCAGTGAGAACAACCTGCGGAACATCGATGTCGACGTTCCGCGGGACGCGATGGTCGCCTTCACCGGCGTCTCCGGTTCGGGCAAGTCCTCGCTCGCGTTCGGCACGCTCTACGCGGAGGCCCAGCGGCGCTACTTCGAGTCCGTAGCACCGTACGCGCGAAGGCTGTTGCAACAGGTCGGCGCACCGCACGTGCAGGAAATCACCGGACTGCCACCCGCCGTGGCCCTGCAGCAGCGACGCGGGTCGCCCAGCTCGCGCTCGACGGTCGGCACCATCACCACGCTGTCCAATCTGCTGCGCATGCTGTACTCCCGCGCCGGCACCTATCCGCCCCGGGCCGCACGGCTGGAGGCCGAGTCGTTCTCACCCAACACCGCGGCCGGGGCCTGTCCGGAGTGCCACGGACTGGGCGTCGTGCACGACGTCGCCGAGGACCTGCTCGTCCCGGACCCCTCGCTGAGCATCCGCGAGGGGGCGATCGCCGCCTGGCCGGGCGCCTGGCAGGGCGCCAACCTGCGCAGTGTCGTGAGCGGCCTGGGGATCGACATCGACCGACCGTGGCGCAGGCTCAGGAAGAAGGACCGGGACTGGCTGCTGTACACGGACGAGCAGCCCTCCGTGTACATCGAGCCGGAGGAGGACCGCGTCGACTACGGCTACCAGGGGAAGTTCTGGAGCGCCCGCAAGCACGTCATGCACGTCCTCGCCGACTCCAAGAGCGAGAAGATGCGGGAGCGGGCGCTCCGGTTCGTCAGGAGTGTGCCCTGCCCCGAGTGTCATGGCAGCGGACTGCGGCCCGAGGCGCTCGCCGTGACCTTCGCCGGACGTTCCATCGCCGAGATCAACGCGATGCCGCTCACCGAGGTCGTGGCGCTGCTGCGGCCCGTCGCGGGGCGGTCCGAGGCCGACGCAACCACGTCGACCGCCCGATCCGGGGAGACGACCGAGGTCGCGGTCCGGATCTGCGGCGATCTGGTCGCGCGGGTCGACGTACTGCTCGACCTGGGCCTCGGATATCTCAGCCTCGGGCGCCGCTCGACGACCCTGTCGCCCGGCGAGGCGCAGCGCCTGCGGATCGCCACCCAGCTGCGCTCGGGGCTGTTCGGCGTCGTCTACGTCCTCGACGAACCCTCCGCGGGCCTGCACCCGGCTGACGCGGAACCGCTGCTGGACGTGCTGGACCGCCTCAAGGCGGCGGGCAACTCGCTGTTCGTCGTGGAGCACGACATGGACGTCGTACGGCGGGCGGACTGGGTGGTCGACATCGGCCCCGGCGCGGGTGAGGGCGGCGGACGCGTGCTGTACAGCGGCCCGGTCGCCGGTCTTGAGAGGGTCGGGGAGTCGGCCACGAGCCAGTACCTGTTCGGGCGCGCCCAGCCGCTCGATCACCGCCCGCGCACACCGCACGGCTGGCTGCACCTGAGCGGCGTCTCCCGCCACAATCTGCACGACGTGTCCGTCGACGTACCGCTCTGCGTACTGACGGCGGTGACGGGCGTGTCCGGTTCCGGAAAGTCGACGCTGGTGACGCAGGTGCTCGCCGAGGTCGTCCGCGGCCACCTCGGACTCGTACCCGAGGAGCCCGACGAGGCGCAGCTGGAGGTCGACGTCCAGGACGCGTCGGGGGTCGAGTCGTTCGACCGGCTGGTCCTGGTCGACCAACCGCCCATCGGCCGGACTCCCCGGTCCAACCTGGCCACGTACACAGGGATGTTCGACGCGGTGCGCAAGCTGTACGCGGCGACGGACGAGGCCAGGGCGCGCGGTTACTCGGCCGGACGGTTCTCCTTCAACGTGCCCGAAGGGCGCTGCGAGACCTGCCAGGGCGAAGGATTCGTCGCGGTCGAACTGCTCTTCCTGCCCGGCACCTACGCGCCGTGCCCGACCTGCCAGGGCGCCCGGTACAACGCCGAAACGCTGGAAGTCACCTACCGCGACAAGAACATCGCGGAAGTGCTGGAGCTGTCCGTCGACGCCGCCGCCAAGTTCCTGTCCGACGTCCCGGCCGCCTCCCGCAGTCTGGAGACGTTGCGCGAGGTGGGACTGGGGTACCTGCGGCTGGGGCAGCCCGCGACGGAACTCAGCGGTGGTGAGGCGCAACGCATCAAACTGGCCACCGAACTGCAGCGAGCCCGCCGCGGGCACGCGCTCTACCTGCTCGACGAGCCGACGGCGGGGCTGCACCCCTCGGACATCGCGCTGCTGCTGCGACAACTGCACCGGCTCGTCGACGCCGGCAACACGGTCGTCCTCGTCGAGCACGACCTGGACACGATCGCCATCGCCGACTGGGTCATCGACCTCGGGCCGGGCGGCGGCGACGCGGGCGGGCGGGTGGTCGCGGCGGGCCCGCCGGCCAAGGTGGCGAGGGCGCGCCGCAGCGCCACCGCGCCCTATCTCGCGGCCCGGCTCGCGCGCTGGCATCGGCGGACCAGCTCGTAGACCCGGCCCCACGGCCCGTACTCGACGGGCACGTCCCGCCACGGAACACCGGTACGGACCCGGAACGGATGCCGTCGATCGACTGACGTCGAGGCCAGACAGGAGGCCGCGCCTCCCTGGCACCCTTCGGCAACAATAGCTCCGGCACCGCGCACTGCTCGTCCGTGAGATCTCCCCGCCCCATGAACCGTGATCATTCACAGCCCAAGATCCATTTTCGATACACGGCCCGCGTGCGCCCGGAACCTGCGGTGCACCGGGTTCAGTCGAAGGACGTGCCGTCACGCGCGCCCGCACCGAGTGCCCAGGTCCGCGCCTCCCGGACAACCGGTGATACGCCGCAGGGAGGTCAGGAGGCGCGAGCGGAGCGAGCGGGGAGCGTGCCGGGACCGGGTGCGCGGTCGCGCAACGCGACGGCGACCGACACAACGGCGCCGCAGGAGAGGACCGCCGCGAAGCCGATCATCGCGGTCTGCACGGCGAAATGCCGCAGGGCGATGCTGAACAGGACGGAGGGCAGGCCCATTCCCAGATACGCGACGACGAAGAACATGGCGAGGACCCCTGCGCGTGAGGCGGGCTCGGCCACTGAAACGGCACGTTCGACGCCTCCCTTGAAGAGCAGCCCGGAGCCGGCTCCCGACAGGGACACGGCGACCAGGTAGAGCCAGAGCGCCGGGTGGTAGAGGGCGACGGCGCACAGGACCAGGCCGACCGGGAAGACCACCGCCCCCACGGTCAGGACCCGGGGCAGTGGGAGGCGGCCCAGCACCAGCTGGGCGGCCGCCGCGGAACCGAACATGAGGAAGGCAGCCAGGCCGACCATGAGGTGCGAGTCGGTGTGCAGGGTGCCGTGGAGCACGCTCGCCCCGAGGGAGGAGATCAGGCCGAGGATCGCGAAGGCGAAGGCGCCCAGCGCGCCGGCCGCGCCGAACGTCCGCCGGCCGCCGGGGCGCAGGACGAACCTGCTGGGCGGTTCGGCCGCGGGCAGCTCCAGGTCCACGGTCTCCGGGGTGGACAGCACCAGCGCCAGGCACACGGCCATGGCGAGCGTGAAGATCGCCTGGGTGGTGATCAGGGGCGTGGGAAGCCACTCGGCGGCAGCTCCGGCGACCAGGGGGCCTGCGGCCAGACCGCCGAGGTTGGCGGCGGTGGCCACGATGCCGGGCAGCACCGAACCCGTCCGTTCCGGCCGGGCCTCGTGGTGGAGGTCGTGCAGGTACGTCGTCGCGGTCGAGGCCATCAGCCCCAGTCCGACGCCGTTCAGGATTCTGCCCGCGATCAGCCCCGGCAGGTCCCGCCACGCGATCAGTACGACCGACGCGACGATGCCGACCAGCAGCGCCGGGACGATGATGCGCCGCCGGCCGAGCCGGTCCGACAGGTGTCCCAGTCCGAGGAAGGCGGCCGCTGCGCCCACGACCATCGAGGCGTACGCCACCGTGACCGTGGTCGCGCCGAAGTGGTCCCGGGCCTCGTACAGCGGCCACAGCGGGGTCGGCGCGGTGCCGAAGGCCATCAGCACGGTGAAGGCCACCGCCACGAACCAAAAGCCGGTCGTGTGCGAGGCACGGCGCCGGGCGGGGGCTCGGGGCGGCAGGTCGGCGGGAGCGGGTGCTGGTATCCGGTGGGTCGGGTCGCCGGGAGCGTGGGCTGTGGGACGGCTGAGCGGCGTCGGTACGGCAGGCAGGGGTACCCCTCCTCGGGCGGAAGTGGATGGCGTTTTCCATCCTCCTCACCAGCGGGGATCAATGCCAACGAATGTTTTTGCTGGGCTCGAGCAATGCGAGTGATACTTCTCGTGTGGAGCTACGTCAGCTGGAGCACTTCATCGCGGTCGCCGAGGAGCTGAGTTTCACGCGTGCCGCCCGTCGGTTGCACGTGGTGCAGTCCGGGGTGTCCGCCGCGATCCGCTCCCTGGAGCGCGAGCTCGGCTGCGCGCTGTTCGAGCGCACGTCGCAGCAGGTCCGGCTCACCGGGGCGGGCGCGGCGCTCCTGCCGGAGGCTCGGGCCACCCTGCACGCCGCCCAGGCGGCTCAGGACGCCGTGCGCGAGGCACAGGACACGCTGCGCGGCACGGTGAACGTGGGCGCCATGGCCTCGGTCGAGGTGGTGGACCTGCCTGCGCTCCTCGGACAGTTGCACGCGCGGCATCCGGCGATCGACGTCCGGCTGCGGCTGGCGACGACCGGATCGGCGGGACTGGCGCACGCGCTGCTCAGCGGGGACCTGGACGTGGCCTTCCTGTCGCTGCCCGAGCACAAACCCGCCGGGATCGACGCACGGGAGCTGGCCACCGTGCCGCTCGTCCTGGTGGTGAGCGCCGCCCATCCGCTCGCGCAGCGGGGGGAGGTGGCACTTGCGGACCTCGCGGGGGAACCCTTCGTGGACTTCCCGCCGGGCTACGGCAACCGCGAGGTGGTCGACCGGGCGTTCGCTGCGGCGGGCGTCGTACGCCGGGTGGCTCTGGAAGTGCCCGACATCGACATGGGGGCGGCACTGGTCCGGCACGGTCTGGGCATCGCCTTCCTGCCCGCGTTCGCCGTTGCCCGCACCCCCGGCCTGCACGTCCTGGACGTCCACGGCACCATGCTCCGCTGGAGCATGCATCTCGGCACGTCGTCGACCCGGCGGCCCAGCTCGGCCCTGCGGGCGCTGCTCGACCTGGTCGACCTCCACGTCATCGCCCTGTGACGCCCGGGCCGCGGCCCGGGCGTCACAGGGCGATGACGTGGCCCGGGCCTCTCCCGTCGGTGGTGTCTGTCCGGGCCCCTGCGGCCGCCTCGCTCCGGCCGCGACATCTTGGGCAGCTCGCCCTACTGCCACTGACTCCGATCGCACAAAGATTCCAGCGAGGCATCAGCCGGGGCCGCCCAGCACGATCTTCCACACTCGGGTCGCCACCTGGAGGTTCAGCCGGTCCTCGACGTTCGCGAGGTCGTTGCCGCTGATGTCGCGGATGCGCTGGAGCCGATAGCGCAGCGTGCTGCGGTGGATCGCGAGGGAGTCCGCGGTCTCGTCGTAGTTGCCGCCGCAGTCGAAGTACCGGGACAGGGTCTCCACCATGGCCGTGTGGTGCCGGGAGTCATAGTCGATGAGCTGCCCGAGCCACTCCTGGACGAACGTCTCCAGTTCCCGGTAATCGTTGCCAGGCCCCAGGATGCGGTAGAGGCCGAGCTCGTCGAAGAACGTCGTGCCGTAGCGCTTGCGGGAGTGGCGGCGCACTTCCAGGGCGCGCTGCGCCTCCTGGTAGTGGTGGGGGATGTCGGTCAGGGAGTCGCAAGGGGCGCTCACCCCGATCGTCCCGGACCGTGTCCCGGTCTCCCGGGCGAGCGCCTCGTACAACGCGCGGGCGTGCGGTCTGTCGTCGGCGACCAGGACCACGTGGTCGGAACGTCGGGTCAGCAGCGAGCGCATGCCCACGGCAGCGGCCGCCCGTCCTACGGTCTGCGCGAAGGAATCGTCCGCAGTCCGGTTCGGCCACTGCACCACGACGATGTAGTGGCTGCGGTGCAGGTCGTGTCCGACTACCTCGGACCGGGCGTAGGCGCTCGCCTCGTCCGTCCCTGCCAGGAGGTCGTCGACCAGCTCGCGATGCAGCCTCAGTTCCACTTCGGCCAGATTGCGCAGGTGCGTCAGCTCCGGGGCGAGCGACGCGGCGGCGTGTTCCAGCGCGAGCACGGTGTGCTCGTCGGCCTCGCCCCGGGCATCGACCAGGGCCAGCACGCCCAGGATCTCGCCGTGCGGGCGGACCAGGGTGATCAGCCGGTCCTTTATCCGCACCGGCCCGGCCTGACGGGCGACGGCGTGCAGCATTTCGTCCTGGCGCGCGGGGTCCGGTTCGGGATAGGGGTCGGGGCGGCTGGGGCCGGTCCAGGACCTCAGCCGACCGAAGCGGTCCTCGGCCAGCGCGGGGAGTCCAGTGAGCCTGTGCAGTGCGCGGGTGATGGCTTCCTCGCCGCCGCTCGAGGCGGCGACGTCGGCCAAGAGCCCGTGAACGGCTCGCTGGTACCCCAGCTCAGCCACGACGCAGATCAGCCGCCGCTGGAGGGCTGTGCGTTCGTCTCTCAGCCGGTGCAGTTCCAGCGTGTCCTCGCGTTGCCGGCGGTGTGCGAAGGCGACTGACAGTGCAGCAGCGGTGTGCCGGACGAGCGTGGCGAGCAGGGATCGCTCGGCCTCGGTGGGCCGGGAGCGGGACGTCACCACGAGGTATCCGTGGAGCCTCTCAAGTCCCCGTAGCCCCAGGGCCCGGCCCCAGGGCCTGCCGGGTACGGTCACAGGGCCGTCGTGCCCGGCCAGCTCCCGCACCCTCCGGCCCACGACCGAGGCATGCGTCTGCCCGTTCCTCGGGCTGGGAACCAGGTCGCCGTCCACCTTGAGGTATCCGGCCTCGGCGCTGTATGGCCCCGCGGCGGCTATGTGGTCCATGGCCAGGCGCAGGATCTCGCCTTCGTCCGGGGTGTCGAACAGGGCGCGGGAGAGCACCATCAGTTCGCGGAGGGCATGATCGGCCGGGGTTGGAGCGGGTGGGCGGGACCCTCTCCGCGAGGCCGCGGGGTGCCGCCCGGCGCTGCCCCGCGGAAGGCTGCCCTCCCGGCCGGAGCAGCGGCGGTACAGGTGGTGCGCCCGGCTGCTGGCCATGGGATCACTCCGTTCTCCTCGAGCCTACAGGCGAGCGGTGGTACCTGCTTCAGGGCTGCCTCATCCGAGGGGTTCGGATTCCTCCTCTCGTACTCGTGGGGCGACCGGACCCGTGCATTCCTGACTCGCCAGGCGCAGGCGTGGAGCCACCCGGTTCGTCACCCTGGGGAGTGCTCGAGACGCTCCGTGCGCACAGGTAGGAAACCGGCGGAGGTCCCACCCCCTACCTGAACGAACGTGATCCGGAGAGTCGACGCAGGCGCCGTACCGGGAGGAGTTCCTCATGGCCAAGGCAGTGGGCATCGACCTGGGCACCACCAACTCGGTAATCGCCGTGTGGGAGGGCGGCGAGCCGTCCGTCGTGCCCAACAGTGAGGGCAACCGCACGACACCGTCCGTGGTGGCCTTCACCGACACCGGGGAACGTCTGGTGGGCCAGCTGGCCCGGCGCCAGGCGATCCTCAACCCGAAGGGCACCATCTACTCGGCCAAGCGGTTCATCGGCCGGCACTTCGACGAGATCTCCGACGAGGCCAGGGCGGTGGCGTACGACGTCGTCGAAGGCGACGGCGGGGCGGCTCGCTTCAAGGTGCGCGACAAGCTCTATGCGCCTGAGGAGATCAGCGCACAGGTGCTGCGCAAACTCGCCGACGACGCCTCCAAGCAGCTCGGGGAGAAGGTCACGGAGGCGGTCATCACGGTGCCCGCCTACTTCAACGACGCTCAGCGCACCGCCACCAAGGACGCCGGACGGATCGCGGGACTGGAGGTGCTGCGGATCATCAACGAGCCGACCGCGGCGGCCCTCGCGTACGGCATGGACAAGAAGGAGCACGAGACCGTCCTCGTCTTCGACCTGGGCGGCGGCACCTTCGACGTGAGCATCCTCGACGTCGGCGACGGTGTGGTGGAGGTGCGCTCCACCGCCGGCGACAGCCACCTGGGCGGCGACGACTTCGACCGGCGTCTGGTTGATTACCTCGCGGACGACTTCCAGAAGGAGAACGGCATCGACCTGCGCAAGGACCCGCAGGCGCTGCAACGACTGTTCGAGGCGGCGGAGAAGGCCAAGACCGAGCTCAGTTCGGTGACGCAGACGCAGGTCAGCCTGCCGTTCATCACCGCCGACGCCTCCGGGCCCAAGCACCTCACCGACTCGATCATGCGGTCCACGTTCGAGCAGATCACCGGCGACCTGGTGGAGCGCTGCCTGGGACCGGTCCAGCAGGCCATGGCCGACGCCAAGGTCGGCGAGAGCGACATCGACGAGGTCATCCTCGTAGGCGGCTCCACCCGTATCCCGGCGGTCCAGGCTCTGGTCCGTCGGCTGACCGGCGGCAAGGCACCCAACATGAGCGTCAACCCCGACGAGGTCGTGGCCCTGGGTGCCGCGATCCAGGCCGGGGTGCTCAAGGGCGAGGTCAAGGACGTCCTGCTGCTCGACGTCACACCCTTGTCGCTGGGCCTGGAGACACGCGGCGGAGTGATGACGAAGATCATCGAGCGGAACACCACCATCCCGGTGCGCCGCAGCGAGACCTTCTCCACCGCCGAGGACAACCAGCCCGCCGTCGATGTGGTGGTCCTCCAGGGCGAGCGCGAGCGGGCCGCCGACAACCGGGTGCTCGGCCGGTTCCAGCTCTCCGACATCCGGCCGGCGCCGCGGGGCGAACCACAGATCGAGGTCACCTTCGACATCGACGCCAACGGCATCCTCAACGTCAAGGCCCGCGACCGGGACACCGGCAAGGAACAGGGCATCACCATCAGCGAGAGCTCCAACCTGGACCGCAGTGAGGTCGAACGCATGGTCCAGGAGGCCGAGCGCAACCAGGACCAGGACCATGCACTCCGCGAGGCCGTCGACGCCCGCAACGAACTCGACGCCATCGCGTACCAGGTCGAGAAGCGTCTCACCGAACTGGGCGACGCAGCGCCCGCGCACGAGAAGGCACGCGCCGAGATGCTCGTGTCCGACGCCCGGGCGGCGGTCAAGGAAGAGGCGGGCGTGGAGCGCGTGCGGCCCCTGACCTCCGAACTCCAGCAGGTGTTCGCCGGGCTGGCGGCCCATCAGGGCGCCGCCACCGCGGACGGCGGTCCCGGCCAGGATGCCGCCACCGGTGGTCCCACGAGCGGCGGCGCCGGTGGCGACGATGATGTCATCGACGCCGAATTCGACAAGGGCTGAGGCGCGCCATGCCCAACCACCCCCAGGAACCCGACCGGGCCGGTTCGGATCCGGTCGGACCGGTCCCAGACGGCGCCGTACGCCCTCCTCGCGGGGATTTGCCGCAACCGGGCCCGCCGACCCGGCCGGAAGCGGCGAACGGCGAACCGGGACCCGACGCCGCCGGCCCCGCGCCCGCCGAGGACGAGTACATGACCGCGATCCGGGAACTGGAGGACCGCTGGCGGCGCGCACTCGCCGACCTCGACAACCTTCGCAAGCGTCACGCCAGGGAACTGGAGCGCGAACGAGCCGTCGAGCGGTCCCGCACGGCGGCCGCCTTCCTGCCCGTCCTCGACAACCTCGAACTCGCCCTGACCCATGCCGGCGCCGATCCGGGCGCGATCGTGGAGGGCGTCCGGGCCGTACGCGACCAGGCGGTGAACGTCCTCGAACTGCTCGGCTACCCGCGGTACGCGGAGACCGGCGTCGCCTTCGACCCGGCCCGGCACGAGGTGGTCGGCGTCGTCCAGGACCCGGACGCCCCACCGGGCACGGTCGTCGAGGTGCTGCGCCCCGGCTACGGCGACGGCGAGAGGCAGCTCAGGCCGGCCGCGGTGACCGTCGCGAAGCGGGAGTGACCGGCGATGGCACGGGACTACTACGAGGTGCTCGGCGTGTCGCGGAGCGCGAGCCAGGACGAGATCCAGCAGGCGTATCGCAAACTCGCCCGCAGGTACCACCCCGACGTCAACAAGGACCCCGCGGCGGAGGAGCGTTTCAAGGACCTCAACGAGGCACACAGCGTCCTGTCCGATCCCAAGACCCGGGCCCGCTACGACCGCTTCGGCGAGGACTTCCGCAAGATCCCCGAGGACTTCGACGAACGGGTCGCGGCCGGAGCGGGCGGCGGCTTCCGTGGTCGGAGGACCGCGGGCGCGGGCGGCCCCCGTGTCCGATACGCCACCGGCTTCGGCGACGACTTCGGCGCGGAGGGCATTGACATCGAGGACCTGCTCGGCTCCATGTTCGGAGCCGGCGCCGCCCCAGGCGGCGTCCCCGGCGCGGACCAGGAGGCCGAGCTGCCGCTCACCGTCGAGGAGGCGTACCGAGGCGGCCGTCGCACCGTCACGCTCGCCGGTCCCACCGGGCAGCCGCGGCGGTACGAGGTCGACGTGCCCCCGGGCGTCACCGACGGACAGCGCATCCGGCTGGCGGGCGAGGGCGGCCGGGGCAGTGGTGATGCCACCGCGGGCGACCTGTACCTGCGGGTGCGCATCCAGCCCCACCCCCGGTTCCGGCTGGACGGCCGCGACGTGCACATCCAGGTCCCGGTCGCCCCCTGGGAGGCGGCCCTGGGTGCGACCGTGCCGGTGCCCACGCCCGGCGGCAGCACGGCCAAGGTCACGGTGCCCGCGGGTTCGTCCAGCGGCCGGCGGCTGCGGCTGCGTGGCGAGGGCATGCCGAACCCGCGCGGCGCGAACGGCGACCTGTACGCCGAACTCCGCATCATGGTGCCGCCCACCCTCGGCGACCGGGAGCGCGAACTGTTCGAGGAGCTCGCCGCCACTTCCTCGTTCGACCCCAGGAGGACGCGATGAACGACCGACCCACGGGAGCGGCAGGCATCGGCTGGGCCGGCGGGGGCGCCCGTCCGGTACGAACGGGCGCCGACATCACCGCCTCGACGGTTGTCCGGTACGCGCTCGTGCCCGCCCCCAGGCTCTCCCTCGACGCCGTGGCCCGTCGCTCGGGCCTCCACCCCGATCTGATCCGCCGGTTCGTCGCCCTCGGCCTTGTCGACGCCGAACGCGACGCCGCGGGGCACCTGGTGTTCGACCCCACGGCCCCGGCGGTCCTTGCCCGCATCCAGCGGCTGCGCACCGGACTGTGCCTCAACTACGCATCCATCGGCCTGGTGCTCGACCTGCTCGACCGCATCAGCCTGCTCGAAGCCGCCCTGCGCGGCCGCGGCACGAGGAGTGAAACACCCCCATGGACATGAACCGTCTCACCCAGAAGTCCCAGGAAGCCCTCCAGGAGGCCCAGACCGCGGCCGTCGGCATGGGGCACACCGAGGTCGACGGGGAACACCTGCTGCTCGCGCTTCTCGATCAGGAGGACGGTCTGATCCCGCGGTTGCTGCAACAGGCCGGCACCGAGCCGATGGAATTGCGCGCTGCCGTGCGCGAGGAACTCTCCCGCCGCCCGAAGGTCACAGGCCCCGGCGCGGCGCCCGGCCAGGTCTTCGTCACCCAGCGCCTCTCCCGGCTGCTCGACGCCGCCGAACGGGAGGCCAAACGCCTCAAGGACGAGTACGTGTCCGTGGAGCACCTCCTGCTCGCACTGGCTGAGGAGAGCTCTTCGACCGCCGCCGGGCGACTGCTCAAAAAGGCCGGCATCACCAGGGACTCGTTCCTGAGCGCGCTCACCCAGGTCCGCGGCAACCAGCGCGTCACCTCCGCCAACCCCGAAGTGGCCTACGAGGCTCTGGAGAAGTACGGCCGCGACCTGGTCCTCGAGGCTCGGTCCGGGCGGCTGGACCCGGTCATCGGCCGTGACGCGGAGATCCGCCGCGTCACCCAGATCCTCAGCCGCAAGACCAAGAACAACCCCGTCCTCATCGGCGACCCCGGCGTCGGCAAGACCGCCATCGTCGAGGGCCTGGCCCAGCGCATCGTTCGCGGCGACGTCCCCGAGGGCCTGCGCGACAAGACGGTGTTCGCCCTCGACATGGGCTCCCTGGTCGCCGGTGCCAAGTACCGCGGCGAGTTCGAGGAACGCCTCAAGGCCGTGCTGTCCGAGGTGAAGGCCGCCCAGGGGCGCATCCTGCTCTTCGTCGACGAACTCCACACCGTCGTAGGAGCGGGCGCCGCCGAAGGGGCCATGGACGCGGGCAACATGCTCAAGCCGATGCTCGCCCGCGGCGAACTCCACATGATCGGCGCCACCACCCTCGACGAGTACCGCAAGCACATCGAGAAGGACGCCGCCCTCGAACGCCGCTTCCAACAGGTCCTGGTCGGCGAGCCGAGCGTGGAGGACACCATCTCCATCCTGCGCGGACTGCGCGAACGCCTGGAGGTGTTCCACGGCGTGAAGATCCAGGACACCGCGCTGGTCTCCGCGGCCACCCTCAGCCACCGCTACATCACCGATCGATTCCTGCCCGACAAGGCCATCGACCTCGTCGACGAGGCGTGCGCCCGGCTGCGTACCGAGATCGACTCGATGCCCGCCGAACTCGACGAGATCACCCGCCGCGTCACCCGCCTGGAGATCGAGGAAGCGGCCCTGTCCAAGGAGACCGACCCCGCCAGCAAAACCCGCCTGGAGGAGCTGCGCAGGGAGTTGGCCGACCTGCGCGGCGAGGCAGACGCCAAACACGCCCAGTGGGAGGCCGAACGGCAGGCGATCCGCCGTGTGCAGGAACTGCGCCAGGAACTGGAGCAGGTCCGTCACGAGGCGGAGGAGGCCGAACGCGCCTACGACCTCAACCGCGCCGCCGAACTCCGCTACGGCCGGCTCCAGGACCTGGAGCGCCGACTTGCCGCAGAGGAGGAGCAACTGGCCGCCAAGCAAGGGCAGAACCGGCTGCTGCGCGAGGTCGTCACCGAGGAGGAGATCGCCGAGATCGTCGCCGCCTGGACCGGCATCCCGGTCGCCCGCCTCCAGGAGGGCGAACGCGAGAAACTGCTGCGCCTCGACGAGATCCTGCGCGAGCGCGTCATCGGCCAGGACGAAGCCGTCAAGCTCGTCGCCGACGCCATCATCCGCGCGCGCTCCGGCATCCGCGACCCTCGCCGCCCCATCGGCTCGTTCATCTTCCTCGGCCCCACCGGCGTCGGGAAGACCGAGCTGGCCAAGACGCTCGCCCGGACTCTGTTCGACTCCGAGGAGAACATGGTCCGCCTCGACATGAGTGAGTACCAGGAGCGGCACACCGTCAGCCGGCTCATGGGCGCACCGCCCGGATACGTCGGCTACGAGGAAGGCGGCCAGCTCACCGAGGCCGTACGCCGCAAGCCGTACTCGGTCGTGCTGTTCGACGAGATCGAGAAGGCGCACACCGATGTCTTCAACACCCTGCTGCAGATCCTCGATGACGGCCGCATCACCGATGCGCAGGGCCGCACCGTCGACTTCCGCAACACCGTGATCATCATGACGTCCAACATCGGCTCCGAGCACCTCCTCGACGGCGCCACCGCCGAAGGTGAGATCAAGCCCGACGCCCGCGCCCTGGTGATGGGCGAGCTGCGCGGGCACTTCCGCCCGGAGTTCCTCAACCGCGTCGACGACATCGTGCTGTTCAAACCGCTCGGCGAGCGGCAGATCGAGCGGATCGTGGAGCTGCAGTTCGACGAACTGCGGCAGCGGCTCGCCGAACGCCGCATCACCGTCGAACTCACCGACGCCGCCCGGGAAGTGATCGCCCACCAGGGCTACGACCCGGTGTACGGGGCCCGGCCACTGCGCCGCTACATCTCCCACGAGGTCGAGACACTGGTCGGACGCGCCCTGCTGCGCGGCGACGTCCAGGACGGCGCGACGGTCCGCGTCGACGCCGAACACGGAGAGCTGGTGGTCACCTACGACCAGCCCGAGGACGTGAAGGGAGCGCGGGCGGCATGAGCACGATGCAGGCGACGACCGTCAGTTGTCCGAACTGCCGGCGCACCAACCGGGTGCCCGTGGCCGCGGAGGGCCGCCCCAAGTGCGGCCACTGCAAGCAGCCCCTGCCGTGGATGGTGGACGCGGGCGACGACGACTTCACCGAGGTCGCCGAGCGGGCCGACGTCCCCGTCGTGGTCGACCTGTGGGCCACCTGGTGCGGCCCCTGCCGCATGGTCAGCCCCGCGCTGGAGAAGGTCGCCACCGATCTCGCCGGCCGCATCAAACTCGTCAAGGTCGACATCGACAAGAACCCGCGGCTGTCGCAGCGTTTCGAGGTCCAGGCGGTACCGACACTGCTCGTCCTCGACCAGGGCGAGACGGTCGCCCGGCAGGCGGGGGCGGCGCCCGCCCCCGTTCTGCGCCAGTGGGTGGAACAGTCGATCACGGCCCGGGAAGGGTGATCCGGATGACCCTGCACGCAGACCCCCACCTCGCGCTTGTCCGGCCGGTCCAGCCGCTGACCCCAGAAGGGTGTCAGGAGTGTCTGCTGTTCGGCTCCCCGTGGGTCCACCTGAGGCTCTGCCTGACCTGCGGGCACGTCGGCTGCTGTGACTCCTCGCCGAACAAGCATGCGCGTAAGCACGCAGCTGCCGCCGCACATCCGATCGTGCAGTCGTTCCAGCCCGGCGAGGAATGGCGCTGGTGCTACGTTCACGAGGCGTTCGTCTGATGTCCGGTGACCAGCCGCTGCCGGGCGGAGAACCGGTGCCGGAGGAAGCGGACGAGGCCGTCTTCTGGGAGACCCCGGACATCCACGGCGCGTATCCGCGCCTGACGGAGGACCAGACAGCACGTCTGGCGGAGCACGGGCAACGCCGGAGCATGGTTCCGAACGACGTGCTGATCCGGGAGGGGGAGCGCTGCGAGACGTTCTTCGTCGTCCTCAGCGGTACCGTCGCCGTCGTCGAGGGCTACGGCACTCCCGAGGAGCACGTGCTGCGCGTGCACGGCCCCGGTCGTTTCATCGGTGAACTCGGGCTGCTGAACGGGCAGGTGGCCTTCTACACCGCTGTCGCCAGGGAGCCGGGCGAGGTCCTCGTCGTCTCCTTGGACCAGTTGCGCCACCTGGTGTCCCAGGACTCCACCATCGGGGACGTTGTGCTGCGCGCGTGTCTGGGCCGTCGCGCGCTGCTCGTCGGACAGGGCGTCGGCTTCCGCATCATCGGCTCGCGCTACTCGCCCGACACCAGGCGGCTGCGCGAGTTCGCCGTCCGCAACCGGCTGCCGCACCGCTGGATCGACCTGGAGACCGACGAGGAGGCCGAGGACTTGCTGCGCCGCTTCGGCGTCGGCCCGGAGGAGACACCGCTCGTCATCTGGCGGGACACCGCCCTGTTGCGCAACCCCAGCAACGCGGAACTGGCCCGGCTCATCGGCCTGCCGTCACTGCCCGCCGGAAACCGTCACGGCGACGTCCTCATCGTCGGCTCCGGACCCGCCGGCCTCGCTGCCGCGGTGTACGCCGCCTCCGAGGGCCTGAGCACCACCGTGGTGGAGGCGATGGCCACCGGCGGCCAGGCCGGCACGTCGTCCCGCATCGAGAATCTGCTCGGCTTCCCCGCCGGCATCTCCGGCGCCGAACTCACCGAACGCGCCGTGCTCCAGGCCGACAAGTTCGGCGCCAGGATCAGCATTCCGGTAGAGGCGACCGGTCTCCATCCCAAGGACGAGGACCACTACGTGGTGGCGTTCGCCGACGGCAGCGAGATCGCCGCCCGCGCCGTCGTCCTGGCCACGGGTGCCCGCTATCGCCGGCTCCGGGTGCCCGGCATCGAACGCCTGGAGGGAACGAGCGTCCACTACTCGGCGACCGTCTACGAGGCCCAGCAGTGCCGCACCGACCCGGTGGCCGTCGTCGGCGGAGGCAACTCGGCGGGCCAGGCGGTGCTGTTCCTCGCCGGGTACGCGCCGAAGGTGTGCCTGCTGGTCCGAGGCCCCAGCCTTGAGGCCAATATGTCCCGCTACCTGGTCGACCAGGTCGAACGCCATCCGCGGGTGGAGGTCATGCTGCACACCGAGGTCACCGAGGTCATCGGCCAGGAGGTGCTGGAGGAGCTCGACGTGGTCGACAACCGCACGGGCGGGCACCGCCGACTCGCGGTACGGGGCCTGTTCGTCTTCACCGGCGCCGACCCCCACACCGAGTGGCTCGCCGGCACCATCGCCCTCGACTCCCGCGGCTTCGTCCTCACCGGCCCGGAGGCCCAGGAAGCCTGCGCCTACCCCGAGGTGTGGGACCGCCGCGGGCGCTCCTGCATGACTCTGGAGACCAGCCTGCCCGGGGTCTTCGCGGTAGGGGACGTCCGTAGCGGCTCGGTGAAGCGGGTGGCCTCGGCGGCCGGTGAGGGCGCGATGGCCATCCACTTCGTGCACCGGCACTTGGGGCATTCGGCCGCACCCGGCACCACGGGCACGTCCGTTGCCGCGGGCGGCTCGGACGTCTCCCCACGCATACGTCACAAGGAGTCCGCATGGCTCGCATGACGAATGGCGGGCGATGAGATCACGAGAAGAAAGACGGAGGCGATGGCGGTGGCCGTGCCCGTCCGGCGGCACCGCGGTGGCGGTCTGAAGGAAAGGCCCGTCTGGGCACCCACCCCTCTCAGCCCCCTGGTCTCTCAGCCCCCTGGTCGAGGTCGACGAACTGCTCAACCCGATGAGCGGCCTGCTGGAGTCGGCGGTGGGCGCGACACCGGGCGTGCCGTCACCCGGCACCGCGGCGGCTGGGGCGAACCCGGCAAGACCTTCGCCATCGTCCTCGGCTGCGAGATTCGCCACGCCCCACCGCCTCGTCCACGCCGGCCTCGACCTCACCAATGTCTCCGCCGCCACCGACGTCGGCATGGGCTGCCGCGTCTGCGAACGCCTCGACTGCCCCCAGTACGCCGCACCACCTCTCGGCCACCAGCTGCGGATCGACCAGGACCTGGCCGGCTCTCGTCTTCTCGCGCGGCATCAGGAAAGTCAGCAACCGGTCAGTGTGAGTCCTCGAACACCTGGCGACAGCAGACCGAATATGCGAAACGATGTAATCTCCGAAGACGGCCCTTGACCTGCGATAGCAGGCAGGGAGCAGACGAATCGGGAGTTTCTTCGTGCTTCGTACCATGTTCAAGTCCAAGATCCACCGTGCCACGGTCACCCAGGCCGACCTGCACTACGTCGGATCCGTCACCATCGACGCCGATCTGCTCGACGCCGCCGATCTGCTGCCGGGCGAGCTCGTCCACATCGTCGACATCACCAACGGCGCCCGCCTGGAGACGTACGTCATCGAGGGGGAGCGCGGATCGGGAGTCGTCGGGATCAACGGAGCGGCGGCCCATCTTGTGCACCCCGGTGACCTGGTGATCATCATCAGTTACGCTCAGGTCACCGACGCCGAGGCTCGGACGCTGCGGCCTTCCGTCGTGCACGTGGACCGCGACAACCGGATCGTGTCCCTCGGTGCCGACCCGTCCGAGCCGGTACCGGGCTCGGACCAGCAGCGCAGCCCACAGGCCGTCACCGCCTGATCCGCGACGGCATCGCAGGACCCCTGGAACCGAGGACCCGAGGAGTGCCCGTGAGCGACATCGAGATCCGCGACGACCGGCCGGCCGGCCGCCTTGAGGCGTTCGCCGGTGACCAAGTGGTCGGGCACATCGAGTACTTCGTCCTGGAAGAGCCCGCGCGAGCCCTCGTCCCCGTGCACACCATCGTGGAACCGGCGCACGAGGGCCAGGGCATCGCCGGCTCCCTCGCCCGAGAGCTGTACGGCATCGCCGCACGCGAGGGCGTTGTCGTCGCGCCGCTCTGCCCGTACGTCGTGAAGTGGGCGGAGCGGCACCCCGAGGAGGCTCCGGTGGCCGACCCGGCGCTGCTGAACGCGGCGGTGGAGTGGCTCACGGCGCATCCAGGACGTTTCTGATGGCCGGGGCGCCGCTCCCGCCCCGGTCCGGACCGCTCGCCCTGCTGCACACCTCACCGACGCATGTCCCCGTCTTCGACGCGCTGCGCGACGAGGCCCACCCGGGCCTGGAACTGCGCCACTTGGTCGACGAGGAACTGCTGGCGAGGGCCCGGCGCGAGGGGCCCGAGGCGGTGGCCGACGACGTGCGGGCGCTGCTCGCCAGGGCCGTCGCCGACGGCGCGCGGGTCGTCCTCTGCACCTGCTCGACCATCGGTGCGGTCGCGGAGCGGGCCGACGCCGGGGTGCCCGTGCTCCGCGTGGACCGTCCGATGGCCGCCGCGGCGGTGGCAGCGGGCCCCCGGATCGTCGTCCTCGCGACGGTGACGAGCACCCTGGGACCGACCGTCGCCCTGGTCGAGGAGGAGGCCCGCCGCGCGGGTCGCCCCGTGGACGTCCGTACGGCGCTGGTCGCGGACGCGTGGGCGCTGTTCGAAGCGGGTGACACGGACGGCTGCGCCCGCGCGGTGGCCGACGCCGCCGACGCGGTCACCGACGTCGATGCGATCGTCCTCGCGCAGGCGTCCATGACCGCGGCCCAGCGGTTCACGACCACCTCGGTGCCGGTGCTGTCGAGCCCGAGCCCGGGGCTCGCCGCGGCGGCGGACGTGTTCCACGCGGCGCACGCCGGGTAGGCCGCGCCCGGCCGGCGGGTGGGCCCCGTCCGACCAGCGGGTGGGTCCGGCCCAGCCTTCGGGTAGGCCCCGTCCGACCAGCGGGTGGGCACGGCCCCGCCAGCGGTGGGCTTCGCCCGGCCAGGGGTGGGCTCCGCCCCGCCAGCAGGCGCGCCCGGCCCGGCCAGCAGGTGGGCCCCGCCCGATCAGTGGGTGGGCTCCGCCCGGCAGGGAGGCCCCGCCCGGCCGGCAGGTGGGCCCGGCCCCGCCAGCAGATGGGCCCCCGCCAGTGGTCGCGCGCCGCATCACCCGTGGGCCGGCCAGCCGTTCGTGGTGCACCCGGGTTGGCCCACCCGGTCGCCGTCTCTCGCACGACGGGGTGAGTGGGGTGAGTGGGCGCGCCCCCGCCGGGTACGCGTGGGACAAGTCCAGAGCCGACGCATCGACTGGCTGGAGGACCACCATGTCGCATCCGTATCCCGACCCCGTGAAGCCGGGACCCACCCCGGGGCCGAGCCCCGACCGCCCGGAGCCCTTCCCGGACCCGACGCCGAAACCGGGCGGTCCCGATCCCGTCCCCGGTCCCAACCCGGATCCCGCCCCCGGGCCGGAGCCCGTCCCGTCGCCCTCCCCGATCCCGAAACCGCCGGGCCCCGACCCGGTACCGGAACCCCAGCCCCGGCCCGGACCGCTGTCCTGACGGACGTCCGGCGTTCGGCCTCTACGGGTGCCCGGCCGGAGGCGTGAGCGACCGGGGCTCACGCGCCCGGCCGGGGGCGCCGCACGGATGCCGCGTCTGCGCACGAGTTCGCGGCCTCTCGGTCGCGCGTCACGCGGAACGAGGGCGAGGGCGAGGGGGAACGAGCCCTGATGACCAAGGCCCGCGCCTGTTCAATACACTCCGCCGATGAACAACATACGGTGCACTCAGTGCGGTGTGGTGGGGCTGGAGCCGGGCTTCGTCGAGGACTCCGGACAGGGCGCTCGCGGGTTCGCCCGGTGGATCGAAGGCGCCCTTGAGCGAGGCCCGCTCGGTGGTGCCAAGAGGATGGGCCGACCGCACTGGCAGATAGATGCCTTTCGCTGCCCCAACTGCGCACACCTGGAACTGTTCGCCGCCCAGCGGGACTAGGTTCGCCGCCCGGCAGGGCGAGGTCCGTCCGGCACATCGGCCGCCGGCACCGTGAGCACGCCGACACCCTGTTCGCCCCCCCCCGAGCACGCCAGAGCCGCCACGACCCCGCTCGGGGAACGTGACGGCTTCGGCGAGGGCGAGGTGTCCGGGCCTGGTGACAGGACTGGGCCCGGCCCCGGCGACAAACCCGCGGGCCCGAACGCAGCCCTACGCCCCACCCCAGTAGAGAGTCCTGGGCCCAGGCGACAACCCTACGGCACCGGCGGCAGCCCTTACGCCTCGACCTCCGACCGGTCGCCGCCCCACAGCGTGTGGAACGAACCCTCGCGGTCCGTCCTGCGGTACGTGTGCGCCCCGAAGAAGTCCCGCTGCCCCTGGGTGAGGGCGGCCGGCAGGCGTTCGGCGCGCAGGGCGTCGTAGTAGGCGAGGGCCGCGGAGAAGCCGGGAGTGGGCACGCCCTGGCGGGTCGCGGCGACGAGGACCTCGCGCCAGTCGTCCTGGGCCGCGGCGATCTCCCGGGCGAACGTCTCGTCCGACAGCAGGCTCGGCAGGTCGGGCCGGGCGTCGTAGGCGGCGCGGATGCGGTCGAGGAAGGCCGCCCGGATGATGCAGCCGCCGCGCCAGATCGAGGCGACGGAACCGAGGTCGATGTTCCAGTCGTACTCGTCGCTGCCCGCGATGATCTCGTGGAAGCCCTGCGTGTACGAGACGATCTTCGACGCGTACAGCGCCTGCTCCACCCGGTCCGCGAAGGCCGCGGCCTCGGACGCGTCGAGCTGCTGCGCCTTCGGGCCGGCGAGGTCGCGCGAGGCGGCGCGCAGGTCGGCGTGTCCGGACAGGGAGCGGGCGAAGACCGCCTCGGCGATACCGGACACCGGCACGCCCAGGTCCAGCGCGATCTGCACGGTCCAGCGGCCCGTGCCCTTCTGCTCGGCCCGGTCCTGGACCACGTCCACGAACGGCTTGCCCGTCGCCGCGTCCACGTGCGACAGCACCTCGGCGGTGATCTCGATCAGGTAGGAGTCGAGCCGGCCGGTGTTCCACGTGCGGAAGATGTCCGCGATCTGCGCGGGGGAGTACCCGGCGACGTCGCGGAGCAGCTGGTAGGCCTCGCCGATCAGCTGCATGTCGGCGTACTCGATGCCGTTGTGGACCATCTTCACGAAGTGCCCGGCACCGTCGGGACCGACATGCGTGACGCACGGCGACCCGTCGGCCGCCTTCGCGGAGATCTTCTCCAGCATCGGGCCGAGCGAGGCGTACGACTCGACCGAGCCGCCCGGCATGATGCTCGGCCCGTGCAGCGCGCCCTCCTCGCCGCCGGAGACGCCCGTGCCGACGAAGTGGATGCCCTGCTCGCGCAGCGCGCGCTCACGGCGCCGGGTGTCCGCGAAATGCGCGTTGCCGCCGTCGATGATCATGTCGCCGGGCTCCAGGAGCGGGGCGAACTCCTGGATCACCGCGTCGGTCGGATCGCCCGCCTTCACCATGATCACCAGACGTCGGGGCCGCTCCAGCGCCGCCACGAACTCCTTCGCGGTCTCGGCCGCGACGAACGTGCCCTCGTGGCCGAACTCCTCCACCAGCGCGTTCGTCTTCGCCACGGTGCGGTTGTGCACGGCGACGCCGTAACCGTTGCGTGCGAAGTTGCGGGCGAGATTGCGCCCCATGACCGCGAGACCCGTGACGCCGATCTGGGCTGAAGTGCTCATTCGGTTGGCTCCTAAGAAGTGCGGTAAGTCCGGTGGCCGATACGAAAAAAATCCCGGTATCGGTGCGACCGGTCGTACTCGTCCGTGCTGCTCGCCAGTATTGCCCCAGGCCATCCTGACGTGTCGGAGGTGTCCACGCAGGAGAACGTCACGGCGCCGCGAGGGCGGATTTCGGACAGGCCGTACGGCGCGGGCTGCCGGCGGCGAGGGACCCGGGCGCCCCGGACGCGGGTCCCGCTCCGGCGTGTTCCCGTCCGTCGACTCGGCCGGCCGCCTGTCGCCGGACACAGGAACCCGATGTCGACAGGCGTCGGAGGGGCGGGCGGCGGACCCCGGTCCCGCGGCGGCCCGGTCACCCACCGTGCGGAGCGCGTTCGCGCCGACGGCAGTACGGGACCCGGCCAACTGCCTTTTGGGAGCGACCGGTTGCCGCCTTGTCCTGGCCTGTTCCCAGCGCTTACTTTTGCCGCTCCTGACGCATGTCTAGGGGGCTCCCTCATGGCCGTACGCGGTCGGCACCGCCGGTATCAGCCGAACAGGATCAATCGCGCCTCACTCACCGTCACGGCGGGCGGCGCCGGCATCGCGCTCCCGCTCGTCGGAGCCGGAGTCGCCCACGCGGCCGATGTCGGGACCTGGAACAAGGTCGCCGCCTGCGAGTCCAGCGGCAACTGGAGCATCAACACCGGCAACGGCTATTACGGCGGACTGCAGTTCACCCAGTCCACCTGGGAGGCGTACGGCGGCAAGGCCTACGCCCGGCGCGCGGACCAGGCGACGAAGGACCAGCAGATAGCCGTCGCCGAGAAGGTGCTGAAGGGCCAGGGGCCCGGCGCCTGGCCGGTGTGCTCGGTGCACGGCGGGCTGACCAGAGGTGGCGCGAGCCCCGACATCAGCCCGGCCGGGACCGCGCCGCGGACGGCGAAGCAGCGCTCGGTGCGGGACGTGAAGCCGCAGACCACGCCGCAGTCGCAGGCCGGGACAGCCGAGATGTACACCGTCGTGCACGGCGACACGCTCTCCGGCATAGCCGACTCCCGGCATGTCCAGGGCGGCTGGCAGGGGCTGTACGCCGCGAATCACAGCACCGTCGGCTCCGACCCGGACCTGATTCTGCCGGGCCAGCGGCTCACCCTGCGCGGCAAGGCCCAGGCGCCCGCGCAGCACGCGCCGACGAAGGCGCCGTCGAAGACGCCCGCGCGGACGCCGGCGAAGAAGACCTCGACCCACACCACGTCCCCGCACAGGACCACCCCGCACAGGACCACCCCGGACAAGGCCGAGACGCACTCCCTCGTGGCCCCGGTGCAGGCGGCGACCGGCACGCCCTACCGTGCCGCTGGCTCCCACTGGTCGAAGGGCTACCACACCGGCGTCGACTTCCCCGTGCCGACCGGTACCTCCGTCGCGGCTGTCGCGGCCGGCCATGTGGTCAGCTCGGGCTGGGGCGGGTCGTTCGGCTACCAGGTGGTGATCCGGCACGCCGACGGCCGCTACACGCAGTACGCCCACCTCTCCGCGATCTCCGTCAAGGCGGGGCAGAGTGTGGTGGCCGGTCAGCGCATCGGCCGCTCCGGGTCCACGGGAAACAGCACGGGCCCGCATCTGCACTTCGAGGTGCGGACGGGGCCCGGCTTCGGTTCGGACATCGACCCGGTGGCTTACCTCCGGGCCGGCGGAGTCAGGGTGTGACGCGGGGGCGGTGCGTCAGGATTTGACGCGGGTGCGGTGGTGGTTGACGAACGGCATCGGCACGTAGGGCACACCGAGCATGGCGGTCAGGAAGGGCAGCTCGTCCCCGGCCGCCGGGTCCTGCGCGGCGACGACCTCCATCGCCGGCACGGCAGCCTTGAGCGGAGCCGGTACGAACACGCCACCCACGACAGGCTGCGGAGCCGCCAGGAACACGGCCTCGCCGCCCGTCTGCGGAGCCGGTGGCACCACGCTTCCGGCACCCGGTTGCGAAGCCGGTACGAACCCGTCGTCGCCCCCGGAGGAGGGCTTGGGCAGCCCGGCCAGCAGCTTCTCCACGGTCGCCTCGGTGACCGTGAGAACGCCGAGGTCGGACACGACCGCGACGGCCGGCTCAGGGAGCCGCGGGACCGAGACGGCCGGGACGACCGGCTCGGGGAAGTGCGGCTCCGCGACGGCCACCGGAGCCGCCTCGTCGGCGGGCCGGTGCGCGTCGTCATTCGGCTGTCCGGCGTCCGCCTCTGGCACGGCCGCGAGCTCCGGGGGAGCGGTCGCGGTTCGGTCACTGCTGCCGATCCGCTCGATGGTGAGCAGGATCAGACCGCCCGCCGCGACCACGCCGCAGCCCAGTGCGAGCGCGGTGCCGGTCGCGCCGTAGCGGAAGGTTTCGCCGAACATCGTGATGCCGACGGCGGCCGCCACGACGGGGTTCACGACCGTCAGAGTGGCCAGCGGCGCCTCCAGGCCGGCACCCCGGTAGGAGGCCTGCGAGATCAGCATGCCGGCCGTCGCGAAGACGCCTATGGCCGCGAGGCTCGACAGGTTGGCGAGCGACACGTGCTGCGACCAGTCCACCGCGACGGTCTTGGTGAACACGGACGACATGCTGAAGGCGACGCCCGCCGCGACCGCCAGCAGCACACTGCGCACCGCCGCGTGCCGGTGCGCCGCGCGCCCAGCAGCCATGAGGGCCGCGACCGCGCCGCCCGCCACCACGGCCAGCGCCAGGCGCTGGACATTGCTCAGGGACTGTGCGTCGGACGCGCCGACCAGGGCCAGCAGACCGGCGAGACCCATCGTGGCCATGATCGCGCCGCGCCAGGCGGCCGCCCCGGCCCTGCGGCCGACGAACAGGGCCGCCATCGGAAGCGCGAAGACGATGGTCAGCGCACCGAGCGGCTGTACGAGGCTCAGCGGACCGAACGCGAGGGCGAACACATGCAGCAGCCCGCCCAGGCCGGTCAGCGCGACGGCGGCCCACCAGCCCGGCCTGTGCAGCGGCGCGTAGGTCTGGCCGGGAGAGGTCATGGCGACCTGCTCCTGAATGATCGCGCCACCCGCATACGCGACGGCTGAGACGAACGACAGCACCACGGACAAAGCGAGGGCACTCATGAGTCCCTCCTCTGCGTACGGCGCGGAGCAGCAGCCCGGCGCGACGAACGGTCGGCTTCCATGCAAACAACGATGCCGTGCGATTTAGTTCTCGTCGTCGTCCCTGAGCAGTCATTGGGTCCTACTGCCGATGGAGTACGAATCGCCCCTTGTCCTCCCCAGGGTGGGCGACACCACGGCCCGATCCACTGGTGGTTACCCCTAGGGGGCTTGGTACTACTGCTCTTCGTGGACCTCGACCCCCAACTCGCTGCGCTCGACGCGCTCGGCGGATTCTTCGTACTACGCACCGGCGTACCGCCGCGCGGCCCCCTCCCTACCCTCGCGAGCGCCTTTGCCAACCCGCAAGCCGGGACGCCTGCGGAGGTTTACGGAGATCCGATAACTTTTCGCGTCCGGAAGGTCGCCCAGAGTATTCGGGCTCCGGAGTCACGGATCGCGGTCTCGGTGGCGCAGCAGGGTCTCGCGGCCCGCTTCTGGTCGATCGCGCTCGGTGCCGCCGCGCTCTGCGGCCGACTGCCCGACCTCGATCCGGAGCTGCTGCGCTGGGACCCCGACGCCAGTGCTCCGGACGACCTCTGGCTCTCCGAGGTCCGCACCCGGCCCGTGACCGATCTCGACACGGTCGTACGCGCCGGACTTCTCGTCCCGCTGAACGCGGCCCTGCGCTCACGCCACCGCGTCTCACCGGGCCTGTTGTGGGGCAACGCCGGCTCCGCCCTGGCCGGTACCGTCCGTCAGCTGGACCGCTGGGCGCTCACCCACGGACGCCCGGACGTGGGGGAGCGGGCCAGGACCCTGGCCGGCCGGCTCTTCGAGCACCCCGACCTCTCCGGCACCCTCGACCCCAGGACGCTCCGGCGCCGCAGTTGCTGTCTCTACTACCGGGTGCCCGGCGGCGGAGTCTGCGGCGACTGCTGCTTCGACCGCCCACCGCGGCCCGCGCCCCGCCGGACCTGACACAGGGGCTTACCGCGTGGTCTTCCGTATCGGCTTCAACTGAGTGACCATGAGGGGCACCAGCCGGGCTACGACGGGGGTTCTGTGTGCGCGTGGGACTGCTGACCCGGGAGTACCCGCCGGACGTGTACGGCGGTGCGGGCGTCCATGTCGAGTTCCTCGCACGGGAGTTGCGCGCCCTCACCGAGCTCGATGTGCACTGCTGGGGCGAAGGCGGCACCGGCGGAGTCGTCCGTCACCGGCCCTGGACCGCACTCGACGGCGCCAACGACGCCCTGCGCACCTTCTCCGTGGACCTCTCCATCGCCGCCGCCCTCGAAGGCCGCGAACTGGTCCACTCCCACACCTGGTACGCCAACCTCGCGGGACACTTCGGAAAGCTCCTGCACGGCATCCCGCATGTGATGACCGCCCACTCCCTCGAACCGCTGCGCCCCTGGAAGGCCGAGCAGCTGGGCGGCGGCTACGCCCTGTCCAGCTGGGCCGAGCGCACCGCCATCGAGGCCGCGGACGCCGTGATCGCCGTCTCGGGCGCCATGCGCGAGGACATTCTCGGCTGCTACCCGGCCCTGGACCCGGCCAGGGTGCGCGTCGTGCACAACGGCATCGACACCTCCCTCTACCGGCCCGACCACGGCACCGACGTCCTGGAGCGGATCGGCCTGGACACCGGGCGCCCGTACATCCTGTTCGTCGGCCGCATCACCCGGCAGAAGGGCGTGCCCCATCTCCTGCGCGCGGTACGGGACATAGACCCGGCCGCGCAGGTGGTGCTGTGCGCGGGTGCCCCCGACACCCCGGAGATCGACCGGGAGTTCCGCGAGCTGTACCAGGAGCTGAGCGGCGTGCGCGACGGCGTGCACTGGATCCCGCAGATGCTGCCCCGGCCCGACGTCATCCAACTCCTCACACATGCCGCCGTGTTCGTCTGTCCCTCGGTGTACGAGCCGCTCGGCATCGTCAATCTGGAGGCGATGGCCTGCGGGACGGCGGTCGTGGCCTCGCGCGTCGGCGGCATTCCCGAGGTGGTCGAGGACGGCGAGACCGGCCTCCTCGTGCCGCTCCAGGGCGACTTCGAGGCGGAGCTCGCGACGGCCCTGGACTCCGTGCTCGCCGACCCCGACAGGGCCCGTCGCATGGGCGAGGCCGGACGGCGGCGCGCGGTGGGGGAGTTCGGCTGGGACGCGGTGGCCCGAAGGACTGTCCAGCTGTACGAGGAAGTCCTCAAACCGGGGTAACCATCGGACAGACGAACTTCAGAACATGGGGCGGGTCCGGGCAGCCGGGCGTGACCCGACCGGGCGTAGAGGGGCGGCGGCATGCGGCGCGGTGGGCGCGGTGGACCTTCGGTGCTGGGAATCGTACTGGCGGGCGGTGAGGGCAAGCGGCTGATGCCGCTCACGGCGGACCGGGCGAAACCGGCGGTGACCTTCGGCGGCACGTACCGCCTCGTGGACTTCGTACTCTCCAATCTCGTCAACGCCGACATCCTGCGCATCTGCGTGCTCACGCAGTACAAGTCGCACTCGCTGGACCGGCACATCACCACCACCTGGCGGATGTCGAGCCTGCTCGGTAACTACGTCACGCCGGTCCCGGCCCAGCAGCGGCTCGGGCCCCGCTGGTATCTGGGCAGCGCGGACGCGATCCTCCAGTCGCTCAACCTGATCCACGACGAACAGCCCGAGTACGTCGCGGTGTTCGGCGCCGACCACGTCTACCGGATGGACCCCCGGCAGATGCTCGCCCAGCACATCGAGAGCGGCGCGGGGGTGACGGTGGCCGGGATCCGGGTGCCGCGCGCCGAGTCGTCGTCCTTCGGCGTCATCAGCCCCGGTTCCGACGGCCAGAGTGTGCGGGGCTTCCTGGAGAAGCCCGCCGACCCGCCGGGCCTCGCGGACGACCCCGAGTGCGTCTTCGCCTCGATGGGCAACTACCTCTTCACCACCAAGGCGCTGATCGAGGCGCTCCAGCGGGACGCCGAGGACGAGAACTCCGTGCACGACATGGGCGGTTCGATCCTGCCCGCGCTCACCGAGCGGGGCGAGGCGCAGCTGTACGACTTCAGCGACAACCACGTGCCCGGCGAGACCACCCGCGACCAGGGCTACTGGCGCGACGTGGGAACCCTCGACGCCTACTACGACGCCCACATGGACCTGATCGCCGAGCGTCCCGCCTTCAACCTGTTCAACCGCAGCTGGCCCGTGTACACGAGCTCCGGGCAGCTGTCGCCCGCGCGCTTCAACGCCGGAGGCATCGCGAGCGAGTCCATCATCAGCGCGGGGTGCCTGATCCGCGGGCAAGTGACGCGGTCGGTGCTGTCGCCGGGTGTGGTCGTCGATCCGGGGGCGGTGGTGCAGGGCTCGATCCTGCACGACAACGTCAAGATAGGGCGGGGTGCCGTGGTGCGCGGCGCGGTGCTCGACAAGAACGTCGAGGTACCGCCGGGTGCGACCATCGGCGTCAATCCGGAGCGCGACTCCGACCTCTACACGGTCTCCAAGGGTGGCGTGATCGCCCTGGGCAAGGGTCAGCGCGTGCCCTGACCGGCCGCCGCGGGCGGACAACGGCCTCGGACACCCGGCCCGTCGGGCCCGGTGACTCCGGGGCCGTTTGTCATGTCCCTGGACAGGGGGCGGAATCCCGTGTTGTCATGCCAACTGCCGCTGATGACAACGTTGTACAGCGCTGACAACGATGTCATAGGCTGCGGCGGTCTCGGACGTGCCGTGCCCGGACGCGACGCGTCGGGCGGGATCTCCTCCGGTTGCCCGGAAAGCCGGTCTCCCGCCCCGACCATGCATGAGGACAACGTTGTCGATCACCCACCGGAGGTCTCCCGCATGAGATGGACCCGGCGCCTGCGCCTGTGCACGGCCGGGCTGGTGACAGCCTCCGCGCTGTTCGCCCTGCCCACCGCACAGGCCGCCGAGCCGCGCGACGGCCAACTCACCGATCTGGTCAACCCGTTCATCGGAACGGAGAACGAGGGCAACACCTATCCCGGCGCCGCCGTGCCCTTCGGCATGGTGCAGTTCTCGCCGGACACCGGCCACAACACCGGCTACGACCACTCCCAGAACCACATCCGCGGTTTCTCCCTCGTCCACCTCTCGGGCGTCGGCTGCGGCCTCGGCGGAGACCTGCCCGTGCTGCCCACGACGGGGGACGTCACCCGGACGGACGACGCGCAGTACGCGGCGGAGTTCGGTCACGACACCGAGGAGGCGCACCCCGGCTTCTACAAGGTCGGCCTGAAGTCCGGGATCGAGGCCGAACTGACGGCCACCGCGCGCACCGGCGTACAGCGCTACACGTTCCCGGCCACCGACAAGGCCAACGTGCTGCTGAACGCCGGCCAGTCGCTGCACAGGACGGTCTCGACGAAGGTCGAGATCCTGGACAACCGGACCGTCCGCACGGCGATCACCGGCAGCGGCTTCTGCCAGGCCACCAAGCCGTACACGGTGTACACGATCACCCGCTTCGACCGGCCGTTCACCACCTCGGGCACCTGGAACGGCGACTCCGTGACCGAGGGCTCCCGGGAGACCGCCGGCACCACCGGGCGCACCGGCGCCTTCGTGCGCTTCGACACCACCGAGGACCGCACGGTCGAGGCGACCACCGCGCTCTCGTACGTGGACGCCCGCGGCGCGGCCGTCAACCTCCGCTCCGAGGGCGGCCGTTCCTTCGACGCGGCTCTCGGAGCCGCGCACCGCGCCTGGGAGGACCGGCTCGACGACGTACGCGCGAAGGGCGGCACCGACACTCTGCGCCGCACGTTCTACTCGTCGCTCTACCGTTCCTTCCTCGCGCCCAACATCGGCAGTGACGCCGACGGCCGCTACACCGGCTGGGACCAGCGGATCCACCGCGCCAAGGGCTTCACGTACTACCAGAACTGGTCGCTGTGGGACACCTACCGCACCCAGTCGCAACTGCTGGCCCTGCTCGCGCCGAGCGAGGCGCGCGACATGGCGATCTCCGTGATCAAGATCGACGAGGAGAGCGGCTGGCTGCCCAAGTGGGGCTACGGCACGGCCGAGACGAACATCATGACCGGTGACCCGGTCACCCCGTTCCTCACGAACGCCTACCAGCAGGGTCTGCTCAAGGGGTACGAGGAGCGGGCGTACCGCGCTCTGAAGAAGAACGCCGACGGCGTGCCGCCCGCCGACTCGCCGGCGGTGGGCCGCGAGGCCAACAGGGAGTACATCGCGAACGGCTTCGCCCCCTATATCAAGGGGCGCCCGCACACGAAGCCCGGCGACTCCGACTACGACCACGGCGCCTCCGTCACCCTGGAGTACGCCCTGTCGGACGCCATGCTCGGCGAGATGGCACGGGAACTGGGCCACGACGAAGACGCCGCGCGCTACCTGGCGCGGTCCCAGAACTACCGCGCGATCCACGACCCTTCGACAGGCTTCTTCCGGGCCCGGGACGCTTCCGGAGCCTTCACCGGACCCGCCGACCCGGCCCAGAGCGAGGGCTTCCACGAGGGCACGTCCTGGCAGTACCAGTGGCTCGTGCCGCAGGACCTGCCCGGCATGGTCGACCTGATCGGCGGCAAGCAGGCGGCGAACGACCGGCTCGACTCGTTCTTCGCCTACGGGAAGTTGCTGCAGGACCCGGCCAAGACCGCCCGCGAGGTGTGGGTCAACGGCCCCTACGCGTACTACAACGCGGACAAGTACAACCCGCAGAACGAGCCCGACCTGATCGCCCCGTACACCTACCTGTCGACCGGCCAGCCGTGGAAGACGACCGATGTCGTGCACGCGGCCCTGACCCTCTTCACGGACGCGCCGACCGGGATGACCGGCAACGACGACCTCGGCACGATGTCAGCCTGGAACGTCCTGTCCTCCATCGGCATCTTCCCGGTGCAGCCCGGCTACGACACCTGGGGTCTGTCCACGCCCGTCTTCGAGCGGGTCGACCTCAGGCTCGACCGGCGCTACTACCCGTTCGGGGCGCTGACCGTCACGGCGCCCGGCACGTCGGACACCGATCGGTACATTCAGTCGGCCCGCGTGGACGGATCTTCCTACGGCCGTACGTATCTGACGACCCACACCCTGCGGCGCATCCACGCGATCCGTTTCACGGTCGGCCCGGAGCCGTCCGAGTGGGGAACGGCGGCCTCCGCGGCACCCCCGGTCCTGAAATGACGCCCGGTGTGTCCTGACGTGAGCGAGTCCCGTCCCTCCTTCGAGGGGCGGGACTTAATCAGCTGTTAACTGTGCGTAACTTGATCGTACTTGACCGTAATCACCAGTCCGGGTTTGACTGCAAGTTCACCCGTCGTCGACGCGAGAGCAAACCTTTGATCTCCGACCTCCTCGCACCACTCGACCTGGCGTTCTGGAACATCGAGTCCGACCGGCACCCGATGCACCTCGGAGCCCTGGGTGTCTTCGCCGCGCACTCGCCCACCGCCGGCGCCCACGCCGCGGACCTGCTCGCGGCCCGCGCCGCCGCCGTCCCCGGGCTGCGCATGCGCATCCGTGACGTCTGGCAGCCGCTCGCACCCCTCGCCTTCGGCAGTGCGGCCCGCGAGCCCGCACCCGACTTCGAGCCGCTGGACCACGTCCTGCTGCATAAGCCGACCGCCGACTTCCACTCCGAGGCCGGCCGGCTCATGGAACGCCCGCTGGAGCGCGGCCGGCCACCGTGGGAGGCGCATGTGCTGCCCGGCGAGGACGGCGTGTCCTTCGCGGTGCTCTTCAAGTTCCACCACGCGCTCGCCGACGGGCTCAGGGCGCTCATGCTCGCCGCCGCCATCATGGACCCGATGGATCTGCCCGAACCCCGTCCGCGCCCCGCTGAGGCGCCCCGAGGGCTCTTCCCGGACGTCCGCAAGCTGCCCGGCCTGGTCCGCGGCACGCTCTCCGACATGGGCCGCGCCCTCGACATCGGCACCTCGGTGGCCCGCGCCACACTCGGCGTGCAGTCCTCGCCCGCCCTCACCTCCGCGCCCACCGGCACCCGGCGCACCGCCGGTGTGATCATCGACCTCGACGAGGTGCACGTCGTCCGCAAGACCGTCGGCGGCACCGTCAACGACGTCCTGATCGCCGTCGTGGCGGGCGCCCTGCGCCGCTGGCTCGACGAACGCGGTGACGGCAGCGAGGGCGTCTCCCCGCGCGCCCTGATCCCCGTCTCCCGGCGCCGGCCGCGCACGGCGCACCCACAGGGCAACCGGCTCTCCGGCTACCTGATACGGCTTCCCGTCGACGACCCGGACCCGCTCGGCCGGCTGCGCGCCGTACGGACGGCGATGGACCGGAACAAGGACGCCGGACCCAACCGGGGCGCCGGCGCCGTCGCGCTGCTCGCCGACCACGTTCCGCCGCTCGGGCACCGGCTCGGCGGTCCGGTCGTGGGCCAGGCCGCCCGGCTGCTGTTCGACATCCTCGTCACCAGCGTGCCGCTGCCCAGCCTCGGCCTGAAGCTCGGCGGCTGCCCGCTCACCGAGGTCTACCCGTTCGCCCCGCTGGCCCGTGGCCAGGCCCTCGCGGTGGCCGTCTCGACCTACCGGGGGAGCGTCCACTACGGGCTCGTGGCCGACGCGGAGGCCGTGCCGGACCTCGATCTGCTGGCCCGTTCCCTGACCGAGGAGGTGCGCGCACTGATCACCGCATGCACGCCGTGATCACCACGGGTTTGGTGCCGCGCCGATTGGTCCGTAAAATTCCGCCTTCGAAAGCGAGCGCGGTTCGAACGCGGCGCACAACCCGAGGAACGGCAGCAGCGATGACGGTGACAGAGGACGGCCGGGCGACCCCCGCCGTGGACACGACAGATGTGGCGGCCGTCGCGTTCGGTCCCGGTATCGACCCCGAGCGACTTGCCGTCTGCCTCAGCGTGCTCGACGAACTGGAGAAGATCGACGTCGACCACCCCGACGCGATCGCCGTGCGCCGCGCCACCGCGGGCGTCTACCGGACGGTGAAGCAGCGCCGCCGCCAGGAGCGCCGCGCCGCCAAGACGGCCCACGACAAGCAGGTCACCGAGTCCACCGCGACCGGCTCCGCCCAGCGCATCGACGACGAGACCGAGGGCATCCTGCCGTCGTCGGTGACGGAGGAGGGCAAGATCGCGGGGATACTCCAGCGCCCGCGCTCCTGCTACACCTGCAAGACGCGGTACGTCGAGGTCGACTACTTCTACCACCAGCTCTGCCAGGACTGCGCCGCCCTGAACCGCGACCGGCGCGACGCCCGCGCCGACCTCACCGGCAAGCGGGCCCTCCTCACCGGCGGCCGCGCCAAGATCGGCATGTACATCGCGCTGCGCCTGCTGCGTGACGGTGCGCACACCACCATCACCACCCGCTTCCCGAAGGACGCCATCCGCCGCTTCAAGGCCATGGACGACTCGGCGGACTGGATGCACCGCCTGGAGGTCGTCGGCATCGACCTGCGCGACCCGGCCCAGGCCGTGGCGTTGGCCGACCAGGTCGCCGAGCAGGGCCCGCTCGACATCCTGATCAACAACGCGACGCAGACCGTGCGCCGGCTGCCCTCCGCCTACGCCGCGCTCGTCGAGGGCGAGAGCGCCCCGCTGCCGGCCGGTGAACTGCCCTCGAGCCACGTCATCGGCGCCTTCAACTCCGGAGCGGTCGACGGACTGACCGCGCTGCCCGTCGGCGTCTCGGGGCTGGACGCGCAGAAGGTGGCCGACCTCGCCCTGGTCGCCGGCAACGCCAGTGTGGTCCGCCACCGCGACGGCACCGCCATCGACGCGGGGGGCCTGGTCCCCGACGTCGTCGACAGCAACACGTGGGTGCAGACCATCGAGCAGATCTCCCCCGTGGAACTGCTGGAGACCCAGCTGTGCAACTACACGGCACCGTTCATCCTGATCAGCAAGCTGCGGTCGCAGATGGCCGAGGCGGCTCGCAAGGCGCCCGCGGGGCGCGCCTACATCGTCAACGTCTCGGCGATGGAGGGTGTGTTCGGCCGCGGCTACAAGGGCGCGGGCCACCCGAACACGAACGCGGCGAAGGCCGCCATGAACATGGTGACCCGCACGAGCGCCCAGGAGATGTTCCAGACCGACGGCATCCTCATGACCTCGGTCGACACCGGCTGGATCACCGACGAGCGCCCGCACTACGACAAGCTGCGCCTGGCCGACGAAGGCTTCCACGCCCCCCTCGACCTCGTCGACGGCGCGGCCCGAGTGTACGACCCGATCGTTCGCGGCGAGCAGGGCGAGGACCTGTACGGCGTCTTCATGAAGGACTACGCGCCCGGCAAGTGGTGAGCGGGGGACGGGAGGGGAGCACGCGCGCACCAGGTGCTCCCCTCGTGCGCCCTTGTGTGCGACGGGCAATCCCGCCAGCCTCTGTTTTCTGACGACGCTTCAGGATCGCCGAGTAGCATGGCGCCCATGACCGAGTTGTTCGCGTTCATCGACGACGCCATGTCCCGCTCGCAGGATCCGGAAAAGATCATCGTGACAGTGTGCGAGAACGGCTGGCTGCGCGAGCACCTCATGGCAGCGGTAAAGGACAGGACGCTTCTTTCCGGAACTCTTTGTTATAGGCACCCGAACGGCTTCTACAAAATAAAGCTGCTTTCTCCGGGCGCTGATTCATGGGCCCTCCGGCTTCACCTCTGGGACGGTCCCGTGGCGCAGTCCGACGTCCATGACCACCGGTGGGACTTCTCTTCGTACATCGTGTGGGGCGGATTGCTGGAGTCGCAGTTCGTTCTCGAACGCGGCGCGGGTTCGACGCCGGTCTTCGAGCTGGCGCAGCGTCCGTCGTCGGGGGAGTACCGCTATACGCCCGACGGGGTGGGGCGCCTGCGGGAGACCGCCCGCACCCGGCGGGTCGCGGGTGAGTCGTACACGCTCGACCACCGTGTCCTGCACCGCGCCGATCCCGATGGCACCTACCCCGTTGTCACGGCTGTGCTGCAAGGACGGGATCTCAGGACCAGCACCGTCGTCGTCCCCGTGGCCGAGCGCGACACATCGGCCGAGGTCGGTCTGCTCGACTCCGACGGCGTCGCGAATCTCATGGAACGGGTGGCAGAAAGGCTGGCCGCATGACCAGTTCCGTTTCCGGCGGTACGGACGGCGTCCGAATATTCGCCAAGTACGCGCGGCTCTGGGCCGTTGTCGTGATGCTGGCCTCCACCGTGGTGGGGGTTCTGCTCATTTTATGGGGGGTCTTCTTCGACCTGGACAAGGATCTCTCGACCGCTCTGGCGGCGATCGGTGAATCCGTCATCGCGTCGGTTCTCGTCTATGTCATGGTTTCGCTGTTCCTGGATCCCGTGCGGCAGCGGCTGCAAGCCCAGGAACTCGCCGGTTATGCGATCGACGTAGCGCATTCCCAGTTCCAGGAGCGCTTCGAAGTCTCTTTGCCGAGCGAGGTCTTCGAGTCGGCCGATGTGCCGAAGGTGGCCTTCCGGGAGGCATTCGAGGCGCTCCTCGTCACGTCCACGCGCTACGACAGCAAGGGCTCGGCGGCCGAGTTCGCAACCTTTCGCCTCGCTCTCGGCAGTCAGAAGCGCGCCTTTCGCCGACTCGACCAGATCAGACTCTGCCTTCTCGATCCGCGGGCCGAAGACAGCCTCCGGGCCCATGTGATCATGCGCCAGCGCGAACACCAGGGCAGAAGGCCGGTGCCCACCGTCGACCAGGGTATCGAGGCCCTTCAACGGCAGATCTTCATCTCGCTCACCGCCCTGCACGACCTGCGCTCGTCGCTCCCGACCCATGTGTATCTCCACCGTGACCTGCCGTTCTTCCGGTGCGAGATGTTCGACGGGGGCATGTTCCTCACGTACAACCTCGACGGCACGGAATACCCCGAGAACCTGCAGTTCTCCTCGCGGACCCGTCCCTATCGGGCCTATCACGCGAGCCTCGACATGACGCGGCGGTTCGCTTCCCGGGAGATCCGTTTCGGATCGGAGTCGGCGCTCGGTGTCGACTCCGATCCCCGCTTCCTCGAGCTACTGGCGGAACTCGGCTGCCGGATGTCCCTGGACGAGCTGCGAGCGTTCCGCGACGAGCGATTCCGCCGTTTCCGCGCGCAATTGCGCGCGGCGCGGATAGACGAAGGGGACATTTTCTGAGGCGCGAGGGGGTGAGCGCTGAGGCGGTGGGGTGCCAGGGGCTGTGCGTCCGGTCGCACGTTCGGGATCACCGGCCGGCGCGCGGACCCCGCCCGTCGGGTTTCCGTGCCCGCAGACGTTCGTGGACGGCGTGCGCGGGGGAGCCCGGGCACGCCGCCCTCACCCGCGTTCCCCCGTCGACCAGCAGGTCGGCCCCGGTGATCCACTCGGCCGCGTCGGACGCCAGCCAGGTCACGGCACGGGCGATGTCCTCGGGTCGGCCGATACGGCCGAGCGGGAGTCCGGCGCCCAGCTCGTCCTCGGAGTGCTCCCATACGAAGCGGGCCATCTCGGTGCGGACGAGACCGGGGGAGACCGAGTTGACCCGTACCTTCGGGGCCAGCTCGCCGGCCAGCTGCTGAGTCAGATGGAGCAGGGCGGCCTTGCTGGTGCCGTACGCGCCGACCTGAGGCCCGACGTGTCCGGCGCCCTCCGTGCAGACGTTCACCACAGCTCCGCCGTGCTCGCCCATCCAGGCCCGCCACGCGCACTGCACCAGCCGCAGCGGCGCCTCGACGTTGACGGTGAACGCGTCGCGCCAGCGTTCCGGGTCGGCGTCCATGAGGGGGCCGTAGGGCTGGTTGGTCGCGGCGTTGTTGACCACGATGTCGACGCGCCCGAAGGCGCTGAGCGTCAGCGCGGTCAGTTCCGTCAGATGCGCCCCGTCGGCGACGGAACCCGCGAGCCCGATGCCGCCGACCCGCTCGGCGGCGCTGCGTACCGAGTCCGGGTCGCGTGCGGTCACACACACCCGCACACCTGCTCCGGCGAGCGCCTCGGCGACGGCGAGACCGATCCCGCGCGAGGCCCCGGTGACGATGGCGGCCCTGCCCTCGAGTCCGTACGGCGACATCATCCGCGTACCGTCTCATGACGGACCGTCAGCCGACAGGCCTCGGCGAAGACTGCAGCCGCCCGCTGGGCATGAGGGCCGAGGGCCGAGCGGAATCGCTCCCCTGCGGAGTCCGTGCGGAGTCCGTGCGGGGTGGGGCGGTCTCGTGCCGTGGTCCGTGCCGGAGGAGCCGCCTCGCCGTGCTGCGGACGGCCCGGAGCGAGACGTCGGTTTCGGCGGTGGCGCCCGTAGCGGGCGGTGCGGCACGGGCGCGCCAAGGCCTGTCCGAACAGTTCGCGTCGGTTCGGGCCGCGGCGTTCGGTGCCGTGCGTCGCAAGGCGGGGGTCGCCCTCGTACCGGGCGTACTCGGGCGTGCCCGACCAGGCAGCGAGGTGCGGTGCCAGGCGTCGCGGGCCCGGTGGGAAGGGTCAGACAGGCGCTAGTCCACGGCCCCGAGGCGCGAGGAACGTTGCGCCACCAGTTCCAGCACTGTGCGCCAGTCCTCCATGACCCCGGCGTACAGGCTGACCACCTTGCCGGCGTCGTCCGCCTGCCGCAGGGTCACCGCGTCCTCGGCCAGCGGGTCGAGTTCGAAAGCGGCCGCCTCGCGCGGGGTCATCGTGCCGCCCTGCGCGGCCAGGGTGAGCGTGCTCTGCGGGGACAGTCCGCGGCCCGGCGACGTGGTCGCCAGATAGCGCTTCGCCGCCACATGCAGGCGTACGAGACGGGAGACCCGCTCGCCGAGCAGCGGCCGTACCGCGTCGGCCGCGTGGTCGGCGTGCCCGGCGTCGTCCCCCGGCCTGAGCAGATGCCCGATGTCGTGCACCAGGCCCGCGACCTGGAGTTCCTTGTCGCTGGGATGGCCGCGGCGCAGCAGCGCGGCGGTCTGCAGGGCGTGGTCGTGCAGATCGACGGGGTCTCCGCTGCGGTCCGGGGTGTCCCAGGCGCCCCGGCAGGCGTGCAGTAGATCCATCAGCTCCTCGACGCCGCGCAGCTCCATGCGTCAGTCCTCCCGCGAGAAACGCCGTTGCCGCGCGACAGCAGATCATGGCCTCCTTGCGAACCGGCCAACGGGACCTGAACTGCGTGCCGTCTTCGGAGCCGGACGCGCGCGGCGACATCGGTCCACGGTGACTTCAGCCATGCCCGTGGCCGGTCCCGACGGCCCCGCCCAGGGGCGATATTGAGCCGAATGGGTGGTCGCGAAGAGGGCATCATGTTTCAAATCGCCGCAGATCGGGGCCTGATGAGTCCTGGATGACGTGTGACAGTAACCTCAAGTTTTCAGCCCCATAGAGCGGGGGCATGCTCATTTGGTTACGCTGTAGCCGACGGGCAGCCTTACTGGGGTCCACCCACACCCACGGTCCGTCCCGGGACAAGCCGGTCACCACGGCCTGCTCTCACACGAGTTACCGGCGCCACCGCGTCCCTAACTGCTTCGACTCAGACCCGAGCGGGCGTCAGGCGACCCGAGCACCGGGCACTAGCGTCCCGAGGGTGACCCGACACATAAGGAGTGCGCGGTGACACCAGAGAAGACGAATCGCGATCAGGGCCCCAAGGAACACACGGAGCGCCTGGCCGGTGGGTCCGACACCAAGCTCGGAAGCCTGGACGTGTGGGCCAGGTCCGCCCCCATCCGCCTCGCGGGCTACGAGGACGACCTCGCCGAGCCCCACATCCTGCCCAGCGTCGACTGACCGACGCCAGGATCCGGCACGATCGACGACGGCATGGGTGTGCCGGACTCGCGCCCATGCCGAGCCGAAGAAGCCGCGGCCGACGACCGGCCGCGGCTTCGGCGTGTGACGACAGCCTCCAGCCGCTCGACACAGCCTCCAGCCGGCAGACAGTCCCTAGCCGAGCGGTGCGGTACGCCGCCACGGGTGCAGCACTTCCAGCTGTCCCGCCACATCGAGCAGCGCCGCCTCGGAGCCCGGCAGGCCGACGAGCTGGACGGCACAAGGGGCGCCGTTCGGCAGTTTTCCGAACGGGACCGACATCGCGGGCCAGCCGGTGAGGTTCCACGGCGGAGTCATCGGCGAGTAGTTGGTGTTGGCCAGGACATTGCGCAGCCAGCCCCGCTTGTGCCAGTCGACGGCGGCGGGACTGCGCCGGGCGAGTGCCGGGGTGAGCAGCACGTCGTGCTCCGCGAAGAACGCCGCCAGACGCCCGCGCAACTGCTCGCGGCGCACCCCCTTGCGTACGCCGGTCACGAAGCGGCGTCCGACCGTGGCGTGCACCCGGGTCCGCCGGGCCAGTCTGCGCGGGTCGAGTTCCTCCGCGTCCACCGCTGTGCCCGCCGTCCAGTGCGCGAGCGAGGTCGTGCTCAGCCAGAGCGGGTACGGCGGGTTCGCGGACCGCACCTGGTGGCCCGCCTCGGCCAGCAGCGCGGCGGCCTCCCGGGCCGCGTTCGTATACGGCCGGGTGACGCGAATACCCGCCAGGGGGCTGCGTACGGACACGGCGATTCTGCGGGTGACGGGCTCCGTGGGCGGTGCCGGCTCGATGTCCGCGAGGAGGGAGAACATCAGCCGGGCGTCCTCGACCGTCGTGGCCAGCGGGCCGTTCTCCGACATCCCGAACCAGTCGCCGTGACCGATCCCGGCGGGGATCACGCCGTGGCCCGGCTTCAGGGTGACCAGACCGCAGTTGGCGGCGGGGATGCGCAGTGAACCCATCCCGTCGTTGCCGAGCGCGATCGGCACCATCCCGGCGGCCACCGCCGCCGCGCTGCCGCCCGAGGAGCCGCCCGCCGTGCGGGACAGGTCCCAGGGGTTGCGGGCGTTGCCGTACACGCCCTCCGTGGTGCCGAAGACGCAGAGCTCGGGCACGTTCGTCAGGCCCACCACGATGGCGCCCGCCGCACGCAGCCGGGCCACGGTGACGTGATCCTCGTCGGCGGGCGTGTCCGGGGTCGCGGCGGAACCGTTGCGGTTCGACTCGCCGAGCACCGCGAGGTTGTCCTTCACCGCCACCGGCACGCCCGCGAGGGGGAGTTGGCCAAGATCCCGGGTGGCCAGTTCGTCGGCCTCCGCGAGGGCGGCCTCGGCGCGGACCGTGCGGAAGGCGCCGACATGCTCGTCGAGGCGTTCGATCCGCGCGAGGTGTTCGGCCACCACCTCGCGGGGTGTGACCCTCTTCTCGCGTACGGCTGCGGCGATCTCGGTGGCGGTCCGGCCGGCCCAGGTGGTCACGGGCGCTCCTCACTCGTGGCGTACTGGTGAGTAGTTACGGGGAGCACTCTGCCCGCAGTGGGGCGTCGCGTCGAGAGCCGTCCGCCTTGGAGATTGGGTCGGGCGGTCGGTCGCAGCCCTCGTCACCCCCCGCCGGGGCCGGTGCTCTCCCGCTCGATCAGCCGCGGCACCGGCACCCGCACCGTCCGAGCCGGGCCACCGTCCAGGAGCGCGGTCAGTTCCTGGGCCGCCGTGCGGCCGAACTGGACCGTGTCGCGGGAGAGCGCGGACAGCCAGGGCCTGACCATGCGGCACAGCGGGGAGTCCTCCCAGGCGACGACACTCACGTCGCCCGGGACGGTGAACCCCAATTCGGTCGCGGCGGCGACGCCGGCGAGGGCCATCACGTCGGTGTCGTAGACCAGGGCGCTCGGCGGGCGGTCGCCCTCCAGCACCCGGCGGGTGACTGCGGCGCCCTCGGCGTCCGAGTAGTCCGTGGTCACCGAGCGGACCTCGGCCAGGCCCCGCCGCTCCGCCTCCGCCCGCAGCGTCCGGATACGGCGCTCGGTGTGGGCGAGGCCCGGCAGTCCGGCGATGTGCACGATCCGGCGGTGGCCGAGGGCATACAGCTCGTCGACGACCGCGGCCATCGCGCCGGCGTCGTCCGCCCAGACCGTGGACAGTCCCGGATGCCGGGCGTCCGGCGTCCCGCCGATGACCACGGCGGGCAGACCCAGTTCGTCGAGGAGACCGGGACGTGGATCGGCGACGCGGGGGTCGACGACCAGCACGCCGTCCACGCGGTGCTCGGCCCACCAGCGCCGGTACACGGCGCACTCGGCGTCGACGTCCTCGACCACCTGGAACAGCAGGCCGAGATGACGCTCCGCCAGCACCTCCTGGATCCCCGAGATCAGCTGCAGGAAGAACGAGTCCACGCCCAGGGTGTCGGCGGGGCGTGCCACCACCAGACCGACGGTCGCCGCGCCCTCGCCGGACAGCTGGCGCGCCGCGGTGCTGGGCCGCCAGCCGAGCTGGTCGGCGACCCGGCGCACCCGGTCGCGGGTCACCTCGGAGACTCCGGGCCGGTCGTTGAGCGCGAAGGAGACCGCGCTCTCGGAGACCCCGGCGCGCCGCGCGATGTCCTTCATCGTCGGACGGCGCGCCGGGGACCGCTTGGCCGGCATGATGGCTCCCCATTTCTCCAAGACGTTCACTAATGCGCTTGAGTGACGGAAGCCTAAAGCGCATTAGTGATCGTGTGCAAGTAGGAGTTGATAATGCTCTGACCTGCACTAATGTTAGGCGGATTCCTTTAGTGGGTCCGAATGCATTGACTTCTCCGAAGCCCGCCGGGCATGGTCGCTGGCGCCACCATCTGCCGACGCAGCAAGGGAGCCGTGTCACCGTGCCCATGCCCCGCAGAGCACTTCTCGCCGCCGCCGTCGCCCTCGTCCTGCCGCTCAGTGCCTGCGGCTCCGGCGACGGTGGCGGCGGATCGACGGACGCCTCCGGCAAGGTCGAGGGCGACATCACCTTCCAGACCTGGAACCTGAGGGCCAACTTCAAGGCCTACTTCGAGGGCGTGATCGCCGACTTCGAGAAGAAGTACCCGGGAACCCACGTGAAGTGGATCGACCAGCCCGCCGAGGGCTACGCCGACAAGATCAGCGCGGACGCGGCGGGCGGCACCCTGCCCGACGTCGTCAACGTCTCGCCCGACCTCGTCGCCCCGCTCGCCAAGGCGGGCCTCGCCCTCGACCTCGACAAGTCGGCCGCCCAGTACAAGAAGGAGTACCTGGACGGCGCCTGGGCCAGCCATGAGATCCCGGGCACGGCCGGCACGTACGCCTTCCCCTGGTACCTCAACACCGGCCCGCTGTTCTACAACAAGTCGCTCTTCAAGGAGGCCGGCCTCGACGGGTCGCGGCCGCCGACGACGTACGACGAACTCTTCGCGGACGCACTCCAGTTGGCGAAGAAGAGCGACGGCAAGGTAGCCACCCTCGCCAACGTGCCCACCGTCGAGGACTTCGGCCGCTACGGCGTCGAGCTGATGAACAAGGCGGGCACCGCGTTCTCCTTCAACGACGCCAAGGGGGTCGAACTCCTCGCCAAGTACAAGGAGTTGTACGACGCCAAAGCACTCGACGCGCAGGCGCTGACCGCCACCGCGGAGTCGTCCGGCAAGAAGTTCCTGACCGGCGCCGTCGCCATGAATCCGGGCAGCGCCCTGGACCTCGGCAACTTCAAGAAGCAGGCGCCGAACCTCTACAGGAACATCGGCATCACGGACCAGATCACCAGCACCGGCAAGGTGAACATGTACGTCATGGGCGTGATGGTCAACTCGCGCACCAAGCACACACCGGCCGCGGTCGCCTTCGCGCACTACGTCACCGACGCGCAGAACCAGATGTCCTTCGCCAAGAAGGTCGCGATCTTCCCGAGCACCGCGGGCTCCCTCGACGACCCGTACTTCACCCGGGAGGACGGCACCGACGAGACACGTGTACGGATCGCCGCCGCCAAGTCGCTGAAGAACGCGGTCAATTACACACCGGTCCTGTTCAGCGAGCAGATGAAGACCGCACTGCGCAACGAGGTCGCCAAGGCGCTCCAGGGCAAGGAGAGCCCCAAGACGGCTCTTGACGACGCTGTCAAGGCCTGCGACACGCTGCTTCAGCAGCAGGGCTGAGCGGACATGGCGAGTTCCTCCAGCACCGTGCGGGAGCCCCGGCCCCTTTCCCGGGGGTGGCGGCCCCTCGGCCCGGGGCGGCGGGCAGATGCCCGGGGGCGACGGCCCGACACCCGGGTGCGACGCCAACTGGTCAGCAGTCCCTGGCTGTTCGCCGCTCCGGGACTCCTGGTCGTGGCCGTCTTCATCCTGTATCCGTTCGTGTCGACGGTGATCAACTCCTTCACCGACCGCCGCACCCTGATCCCCGGCAGATTCGTCGGCCCGGCCAACTTCCGGGAGCTCCTGCACGACGACATGTTCTGGACCGGACTGCGCAACAGCACGCTGTACGTCCTCGGCGTCGTCCCCGCGCTCGTCCTGCTGCCGCTGCTGCTCGCCCTCCTCGTCCAGAAGAACATCCCCGGCATCACCTTCTTCCGGTCGGCCTTCTACACCCCGGTCGTCGCGTCGATCGTCGTGGTCGGGCTCATCTGGGTGTGGCTCCTCGACGAACGCGGCCTGGTGAACTCGCTGCTGGAAACGATCGGGATCGGCAAGGTCGGCTTCCTCAGCGATCAGTGGCTGCTCCTGCTCAGCGCCATGGCCGTCACGGTCTGGAAGGGCCTCGGCTACTACATGATCATTTACCTCGCCGCGCTCGCCAATGTGCCCCGCGAACTGCACGAGGCCGCCTCGGTGGACGGCGCGGGCGCGGTGCGCCGCTTCTTCACGGTCACCGTGCCCGCCGTCCGCTCCACCATGGTGCTGGTCGCCGCGCTCTCCTCGGTCGCCGCCTTCAAGGTGTTCTCCGAGGTGTACCTGATGGCGGGCCCGGACGGCGGTCCGGCAGGCGAGGACACCACTCTCGTCATGCTCGTCCAGCGCACCGGCACCGGACTGACGGGCCGGGTCGGCTACGCGTCCGCCCTCTCGGTGGTCGTCTTCGTCGTCACCGTCGCGTTGATGCTGCTCGTGCTGCGCGCGGACCGGAAGGAGGACGTGTGAGCGTGCTGGAGAAGGTACGTCCCGTCGAGCGGCGACCGGAGACGGAAGACCGGCCGCGCCGCCGCGGTGTCACCGACGAACACGGACGCCGTATCCGCGCCTGGGAACTCGCCCTGCGCTACCTGTTGTTGCTCGGCGTCCTCGCCCTCACCGTCGGCCCCTTCCTGTGGCAGCTGTCCACCTCTCTCAAGGGGCCCACCGAGGACGTCTTCAGTTCGCCGCCGAAGTTCCTCCCCGGCCGTCCGACCCTGCACAACTACCGGCGGGTCGCCGACACCATCCCCGTGTGGGACTACGCCCTCAACTCGCTCAAGGTCGCGGGCGCAGGCGTCGTCACCAACTGCGTGGGCTCGGCGCTCGCGGGCTACGCCCTGGCCCGGCTGCGCTACCGGGGCCGGCGCGTGGCCATCCTGGTCTTCATCCTCGCCATGCTGGTGCCCGTCGAAGGCATCATCATCGCCCAGTTCACCACCATGCGGGAACTCGGCCTGAACAACACGCTCATCGGGGTCGCCCTGCCCGGCTGCATCGGGGCCATGAACGTGCTGCTGATGCGTAACGCCTTTCTCAACCTCCCCTACGAGATCGAGGAGGCGGCGTACGTCGACGGTGCCAACGTCTGGCAGCGATTCCTGCGGATCGCGCTGCCCTCGGTGAGGGGCACCCTCGCCGTCGTCGCGATCTTCGCCTTCATGGGCGCGTGGGACGACTTCCTGTGGCCGCTCATCGTGCTCAGCGATCCCTCGAAGTTCACCCTGACCATCGGACTCAACTATCTGCACGGCACCTTCGCCAACGACGAACGCCTCGTCGCCGCGGGCACGATCATCGCCGTGGCGCCGCTGATCGTCCTCTTCGCCTGTCTCCAGCGGTACTTCTTCCGCGGGGTGGGCGAGGGAGCCGTGAAGGGCTGACGAGGGCGGGCGATGCGCCGCCGACACCCTGTCCCTCCGTATCCCCGTACTGCCGTATCCCCGTACTGCCGCATCCCCGTACTGCCGTATTCCCGTACTTCCGATTCGCAAGGATCCCGTATGCCTCCTGCCGTGCGCTTCGGCGTCAACTACACCCCGAGTGCGGGGTGGTTCCACCACTGGCTCGACTTCGACCTGGACTCCGTACGCGCCGATCTCGACTCCGTCGCCGCGCTCGGCCTGGACCACATCCGGGTCTTCCCGCTGTGGCCCTACTTCCAGCCCAACCGGACGCTGATCCGTCCGCGGGCCGTCGAGCAGCTCGTCGCGCTCGCCGACGCGGCCGGCGAGCGGGGACTCGACGTCGACGTGGACGGTCTGCAAGGACATCTGTCGAGCTTCGACTTCCTGCCGGCCTGGACACAGACCTGGCACCGGCGGAACATCTTCACCGATCCTGACGTGGTCGAGGGGGAGGCGCGATACCTGCGGACCCTGGCCGCGGCCCTCGCCGACCGGCCGAACTTCATCGGCATGACGATCGGCAACGAGGCCAACCAGTTCGCGGCCGGACCGCATCCCGACCCCGACCGCATCACGGCCGCCCAGGCCGAGGCGTGGCTCGCGCGCCTGCTGGCCGCCTGCGAGGAGGGCGCCCCGGGCAAGGCGCATCTGCACGCCTCCTACGACGCCGCCTGGTACCAGGACGACCAGCCGTTCACGCCTGAGCACTCCGCCCGGCTCGGCGCGATGACCGCCGTGCACTCGTGGGTGTTCAACGGGACGGCACAGCGCCACGGCCGTACCGGCGTCGCCACCGAGCACCACGCCGCCTACCTCATCGAGCTGTCCAAGGCCTGGGCCGACGACCCGCACCGGCCGGTCTGGCTCCAGGAGGTCGGCGCGCCGGCCCCGCTGATCCCCGCCGACCACGCGGCCGCCTTCACCGAGGCGACCGTCGCGAACGCCCTGGACTGCCCCGGCCTGTGGGGCGTGACCTGGTGGTGCTCGCACGACGTCAGCCGCGACCTCGCCGACTTCCCCGAACTCGAGTACAGCCTCGGCCTGTTGACCAACGACCGGCGGACCAAGCCCGCCGGGGAGAGCATCGCCCGGATCGTCAAGGAGGGCCGTCCGGACGCACCCGCCCCGCGTACCACCGCGCTGGTCGTCGACACCACGCCGGGGCGTTCCGTCTGCGCGCCGGGCGGCCCCGTCTTCGAGGCCTTCGCCCGGCTGACCGCCGACGGCGTCCGCCCCACCACCGTCCTCGCGAGCCGCGCCGCAGACAAGGAACACCTCGCCGCCCGCGGCATCACCGAGGTCGTCACACCGGGTCAGGCCACCGCATGACCCCAGCACCGAAGTCCGTCCTCCAGGGACTCACATCCTGACCCCAGCACCGTCGACGTCCCCCAGGGCCTCACCGCACGACCTCAGCACCGTAATCCGTCCCCCAACGATACGGAGCACACAGTGAACCTCAGCAGACGCACCGTCCTGCTCGCCGGAGCCGGTGCCGCCGCCGGACTCCTCCCCGGCCTGCCGGGCACGGCCGCGGCCGCCACCCGCGACCTCCAGCCCTATGCCTCCTACTGGTACCCCGACTCGCTGCCCTCGGGCACCCCAGGCGCCGGGATCACCTGGCGCGGTCTGAAGGCATGGAGCGCCGACAGCGACGCGGACCTGGCCTTCAACGCGGCCACCGTTCCGCTCGCCACGCGCTTCACCCCGGTCCCCGCGAACACCACGGCCCGCTCCGGCCAGGCCCGCGTCCAGTCCCTGGTCTCCTTCGGCCCCACGTCGAGCAACCCCGCCCAGGGCGCGGCCACCGCCGACTACTACGCGCTCACCCACTGGTCGTACGTCGACGAACTCGTCTTCTGGGGAGGCTCGTCGGGCGAGGGACTGATCCTCGCGCCCAACGCGCCGATCGTCGACGCAGCCCACCGCCACGGCGTACCCGTCCTCGGCAATGTGTTCCTGCCGCCGGTCGCCTACGGCGGCCAACTGCGGTGGACCCGCGACCTGGTGCAGAAGGACTCCGCCGGGCACTTCCAGCTCGCCGCCCAACTCGTCGCGGTGGCCGCCGCGTACGGCTTCGACGGATGGTTCATCAACGCCGAGACCGGCGGCGGGAACACCGCGCTCGCCACCGACATGCTCGGCTTCGTGCGCGAACTCAGGGCGCTCGGCGCGGCCGAGGGGCAGCGCGTCACCTGGTACGACGCGATGACCGTGAACGGCGCGGTGAGCTGGCAGGGCGCCCTGAACAACCAGAACACGGCGTTCTTCCAGGCCGCCGACACCATGTTCCTCGACTTCCGCTGGTCCCGGAGCAGCCTCGCCTCGTCCGCGACGACCGCTCAGCAACTCGGCCGCGAACGCTACGAGTTGTGGGCCGGCGTCGACGTCGAGGCGAGCGGCACGAACGCCTCGGTGAACTGGGACGCCATCGTGCCGACCGGTACGGCACACATCACCTCCATCGGCTTCTACCGGCCGGAATGGACCCGCAACCACCTCCCGGCCAGCCGCACACCCGGCGACTTCCACGGCGCCGACGACGCGTTCTGGACCGGCGCCTCCCTCGACCCCGCCGCACCCGACCCGACGGCGAACTGGCGCGCGCCCGCCGTCTCCGTCGCGGACCGCTCCACCGTCACCTCCGTCCCCTTCGCGACCGTCTTCAACACCGGCCACGGCCTGAAGTGGTACGAGGACGGGAACGCGACGTCCGACGCCGCCTGGAACCACCTCGGTCTGCAGGACCGGCTGCCCTCGCGCCGCTGGGTGGTCCGCACCACCGGCCGACGCCCCTCGGTCACCTTCGACTTCGCGGACGCCTGGCGCGGTGGCAGCAGCCTCCTGGTCTCCGGCGACCTCGACGAACCGGCCACCCTGGACCTGTACGTGACGCGGCTGCCGCTCGGCCCGGACACGGTCGTCGAGCTGACCCACCGCACCGACGCGGGCGATGCGTCCCTGGAACTCGCCGTCGCCACGGCCGACCCGGACGCGGCCGGCGCGGCGCCCCCGTACACGTACTTCCCGCTGACGTCGGTCGACGGGCTGACGTCGGGCGACGGCTGGCAGACCACCACCGTGCCGCTCGGCGGGCTGTCGGGCACCGTACGGGCCCTGGGTGTCCGGCTGACCGGGGCCGGAGTCCCGGTGCGCTGGCGGCTCGGCGGTCTCGCCGTCCGCGACGCGGTGCCGACCCCCGCCGCGCCCACCGGCCTGCGCGTCACCGACGCCGAGGGCGGCAGCCTGCGCCTCGCCTGGCAGGCCGCCCCCGGTCCGGCCGACGACCCGACGGCGGGGGCCACCCGCCACTACGAGCTGTACCGGATCCTCCTCGACGGCACGCGCCGCTTCCTCGGCGGAACCTGCCAGAGCGCCTTCTACGTCGGCGGCCTCGCCCCCGAACAGGGCGAGACGGCCGCCGTGTTCGAACTGCGTTCGGTGGGGGAGCTGTTCACCCTCTCGACCCCCGCGACGACCACCCACACCTGGTAGCCCGTACCCGTACCCGCACCGCGCACCCCGCGCCGCTGACCCCTCACCCCACGGAGCACTCGCATGCATGACGACCGCACTCTGGTCGAAGCCCGTCTCAAGCGCGTCCTGGACGAACGCGTCCGTCCGGCCGTGTACCCCGAGTCCGTACCGCTGGACGTGGCGGTGTGGAACGCGCCGGGCGAGCCCGTCCCGGTCGCCGAAGGCCTCGCCGCCCCGCCGGAACCGATCGAAGTGGGCGCGCGCTGGGGTGCTCCGTGGGGCACCAGCTGGTTCCGGGTCACCGGCACCGTCCCGAAGGAGTGGGCGGGCCGGACGGTGGAGGCCCTGCTCGACCTCGGCTTCGACGAGAACATGCCCGGCTTCCAGTGCGAGGGGCTCGTCCACCGGCCCGACGGCACTCCGGTGAAGGGCCTCAACCCGCGCAACCAGTGGGTCCGGATCGGCGCCCCGGTCGAGGGCGGCGAGCCGGTCCGGCTGCACATCGAGGCCGCCTCCAACCCGGTGATCCTCGACTACCACCCCTTCCTGCCGACCCGGTTGGGCGACAAGGAGACGGCGGGCAGCGAGCCGCAGTACCGGCTGGAGCGGATGGATCTCGCCGTCTTCGACGAGACGGTGTGGCAGCTCGTCAACGACCTGGAAGTCCTCGGCGAGCTGATGGCCGAGCTTCCGGTGGAGTCCGCGCGGCGCTGGGACATCCTGCGCGCGGTGGAACGGGCCCTGGACGCGGTGGACCTCCAGGACGTCAACAGCACGGCGGAGGCGGCGCGTTCACAGCTCCGGGACGTACTGGCGGCGCCCGCCGTGCCGTCGGCGCACCGGATCAGCGCCGTCGGGCACGCGCACATCGACTCGGCCTGGCTGTGGCCGCTGCGCGAGACCGTCCGCAAAGTGGCCCGCACGACCTCCAACATGACCGCGCTCCTGGAGGAGGAGCCCGACTTCCTCTTCGTCATGTCCCAGGCCCAGCAATGGGCGTGGGTCAAGGACCACCGGCCCGAGGTGTGGGCCCGGGTGAAGAAGGCGGTCGCCGACGGGCGGTTCGTGCCCGCCGGAGGCATGTGGGTCGAGTCGGACACCAACATGCCGGGCTCGGAGGCGATGGCCCGTCAGTTCGTGCACGGGAAGCGGTTCTTCCTCGACGAGTTCGGCATCGAGAACGACGAGGCCTGGCTGCCCGACACCTTCGGCTTCGCCGCCGGCCTACCGCAGATCATCAAGGCGGCCGGCTCCAAGTGGCTGCTGACACAGAAGATCTCGTGGTCGCAGACCAACAAGTTCCCGCACCACACCTTCCGCTGGGAGGGCATCGACGGCACCCGGATCTTCACGCACTTCCCGCCCGTCGACACCTACAACTGCTCCATGAAGGGCGCCGAGATCGCCCACGCGGCGAACAACTTCAAGGACAAGGGCGTCGCCCGGCACTCCCTCGCCCCCACCGGCTGGGGCGACGGGGGCGGCGGCACCACACGCGAGATGATCGCCAAGGCGGCCCGGCTGCGCGACCTCGAAGGCTCCGCGACCGTGGTCTGGGAGACCCCCCAGGAGTTCTTCCGCAAGGCCGAGGCCGAATACCCCGACGCCCCCGTGTGGGTCGGCGAGCTGTACCTGGAGCTGCACCGCGCCACCCTCACCAGCCAGGCGAGGACCAAGCAGGGCAACCGGCGCAGCGAGCACCTCCTGCGGGAGGCCGAACTCTGGGCGGCGACCGCCGCCGTACGGAGCGGATTCCCCTACCCGTACGAGGAGTTGGACCGGCTGTGGAAGACGGTGCTGCTCCACCAGTTCCACGACATCCTGCCCGGCTCGTCCATCGCCTGGGTGCACCGGGAGGCCCGCCGCACCTACGAGCGGGTCGCCGGGGAGCTGGGCGCCGTCATCGACGCCGCCCAGCGCGCACTGGCCGGCGACGGCTCGACGGCGCTGGTCTTCAACTCGGCCCCGCACAGCAGGGGCGGGGTCCCGGCGGGCGGCGCCGCCGCACCGCGCGTCGACGGCGAGGTGCGACTCGCTCCGCGCACCGGCGGCGGCCACGTCCTCGACAACGGCCTGCTGCGCGTGGAGATCGACGAACGGGGGCTCGTGGTCTCGGCGTACGACCTCGAAGCGGACCGCGAGACGATCGCACCCGGCCGGGCCGCCAACCTGCTCCAGATCCACCCCGACTTCCCGAACATGTGGGACGCCTGGGACGTCGACGAGTTCTACCGCAACACGGTCACCGACCTGGTCGACACGGACGAGGTCGCGCCCGCCGGGGACGGCGCGTCGGTCCGGATCGTCCGGTCCTTCGGGGCGTCGCGGGTCACCCAGGTGCTGTCGCTGAGCCCGGGGGAGCGCCGGCTCGGCATCGACACCGAGGTGGACTGGCACGAGACCGAGAAATTCCTGAAGCTCGCCTTCCCGCTCGACGTGCACGCCGAACGGTACGCGTCCGAGACCCAGTTCGGGCACTTCCACCGGCCCACGCACACCAACACCTCATGGGAGTCCGCCAAGTTCGAGGCGTGCAACCACCGCTTCGTGCACATCGAGGAACCGGGATGGGGCGTCGCCCTCGTCAACGACTCGACGTACGGCCACGACGTCACCCGCACCGTGCGGAGCAGCGACTCCGGTACGACCACCACCGTGCGCGTCTCGCTGCTGCGCGCCCCGCGCTTCCCCGACCCGGAGACCGATCAGGGGTCGCACCGCTTCCGGCACGCGCTGGTGCCGGGCGCCGCGATCGGCGACGCGGTGCGCGAGGGCTGGCGGATCAACCTGCCCGAGCGGCGGGTGACGGGTGCGCGGGAGGTCGCGCCTCTGGTCACCGTCGACCAGGACGCGGTCGTCGTGACGGCGGTCAAACTGGCCGACGACGGCAGCGGGGACGTCGTCGTCCGCTTCCACGAGTCCCAAGGCGGCCGTACGAGGGCCACTCTGACGGCCGGGTTCAGGGTCTCGGACGTCACCGCGACGGACCTGCTGGAGCGACCGCTCACGGACGTCCCGTCCCCGGCCCGGGAGGGCGACCGGATCAGCCTGCGGCTGCGCCCGTTCGAGCTCGTGACCCTCCGGCTGAAGCGCGCCTGACGCCCGGAGACGGCGTCGTTCCCGGTTCGAGCCGCTACGGTTCGAGCCGGGAACGCAGCCACTGCTCCACCTCACCGATGTGCCCGACGAGGACCGACCGAAAGGCCTCCCGTGTCCCCGAGCCCCGCCCGTATCGCCGCGGTCGACACCTACGACATCCGCTTCCCCACCTCGCGCGAACTCGACGGCTCGGACGCGATGAATCCGGATCCCGACTACTCGGCGGCGTACGTCGTCCTGCGCACCGACGCCGCCGACGGAGCCGAGGGGCACGGCTTCAGCTTCACCATCGGGCGGGGCAATGATGTCCAGGTCGCCGCGATCGACGCGCTACGGGGGCACGTGGTCGGACGGTCTCTCGACGAGCTGTGCGCCGACCCCGGCTCCCTCTCCCGGGACCTGGTCGGCGACAGCCAGCTGCGCTGGCTCGGACCCGAGAAGGGCGTGATGCACATGGCGATCGGCGCCGTCGTCAACGCCGTGTGGGACCTGGCCGCCAAACGCGCCCGCAAACCGCTGTGGCAACTGCTCGCGGACGCCGATCCCGGCTGGCTCGTCGGCCAGGTCGACTTCCGCTACATCACGGACGCGCTGACGCCCGAAGAGGCGCTGGAACTGCTGCGCCGTGGCCGGGAGGGAGCCGCAGGCCGCGCCGCGACCCTGCGCGCGCAGGGCTTCCCCGCGTACACCACCTCACCCGGCTGGCTCGGCTACGGCGACGAGAAGCTCACCCGTCTCGCCGTGGAGGCGGTCGCGGGGGGATTCCGGCAGATCAAGCTGAAGGTGGGAGCGGACCTCGCGGACGACCTGCGCCGTTGCCGCGTCGCCCGTGCGGCGGTGGGCCCGGACATCCGCATCGCGATCGACGCCAACCAGCGCTGGAACGTGGACGAGGCGATCACCTGGACCAGGGCGCTCACCGAGTGCCGGCCGTACTGGATCGAGGAGCCGACCAGCCCCGACGACATCCTCGGCCATGCCGCCGTGCGCAGGGCGGTGGCCCCCGTCAAGGTCGCCACCGGCGAGCACGTGCAGAACCGCGTCGTCTTCAAACAGCTGCTCCAGGCCGGCTCCATCGACATCCTTCAGATCGACGCCGCACGCGTCGGAGGTGTCAACGAGAACCTCGCCATCCTGCTCCTCGCGGCCAAGTTCGGCGTGCCCGTCTGCCCGCACGCCGGGGGCGTGGGCCTGTGCGAACTCGTCCAGCACCTCTCGATGTTCGACTTCGTCGCCCTGTCCGGCACCACCGACGACCGTGTCATCGAGTACGTCGACCATCTGCACGAGCACTTCACCGACCCGGTCGTGATCCGCGACGGCCACTACACGGCACCCACCACGCCCGGCTTCTCCGCCGAGATGCGGCCCGAGTCGATCGCGGAGTTCACCTACCCCGGCGGCGCCTTCTGGGCCGCCGACCTCGCCCAGCGGAACGTCAACGACCGCAAGGAAAGGACAACATGACGGATCCTCAGGACTTCGATGGGCTCAGGGCGCTGGTGACCGGAGGCGCTTCCGGGATCGGCAGGGCCACCGCCGACCTCCTGGCCGCCCGCGGCGCCCGGGTCGCCGTCCTCGACCTCGATCCCTCGTCCGTCGACAAGCCGCTGACCGGCCACCGCGCCGACGTCACCGACGACGCCTCTGTGCGGGCAGCCGTGGCCGCCGCGGTCGCGGACCTGGGCGGCCTCGACATCCTGGTGAACAACGCGGGCATCGGCGCCCGCGGCACCGTCGAGGACAACGACGACGAGGAATGGCACCGGGTCCTGGACGTCAACGTCCTCGGCATCGTGCGGACGACCCGCGCCGCCCTGCCCCACCTCCGGGAATCCACGCACGCGGCGATCGTGAACACCTGCTCGGTCGCGGCCACCGCGGGCCTGCCCCAACGGGCCCTGTACTCGGCGTCCAAGGGCGCCGTCCACGCCCTCACCCTCGCCATGGCCGCCGACCACGTCCGCGAAGGAATTCGCGTCAACTGCGTCAACCCCGGCACGGTGGACACCCCGTGGGTCGGCCGGCTCCTGGACGCCGCTCCCGATCCGGCCGCCGAGCGCGCCGCCCTGGAGGCCCGCCAGCCCACCGGCCGCCTGGTGTCGGCACCCGAAGTCGCTGGCGCCATCGCCTACTTGGCGAGCCCGCTGTCCGGATCCACCACCGGCACCGCGCTCGCGGTGGACGGCGGGATGCAGGGGCTGCGGTTGCGCCCGGCGGTCCGGTGAACTCCCTCGGCAGGAGCGGCGTCCCCGTCAGCGCGCTGTCATTCGGCGCGGCAGGCATCGGCAACCTGTTCACCGAGGTCACCGACGAGCAGGCGCGCGAGGCGGTGGACGCCGCCTGGACGAGCGGCATCCGCTACTTCGACACCGCCCCGCACTACGGCCTCGGCCTCTCCGAACGGCGCCTGGGCGCGGCCCTGCGCGACCGGCCCCGCGCCGAGTACACCGTCTCGACCAAGGTGGGCCGCCTCCTGGAGCCCGTGGAGACGGGCGGCGACGACCTGGCCGACGGCTTCGCGGTGCCCGCCACGCACCGCCGTGTCTGGGACTTCGGCGCCGACGGTGTGCGCCGGAGTCTGGACGCAAGCCTCGAACGGCTGGGCCTCGACCGCGTGGACGTCGTCTACCTGCACGACCCCGACGACCATGCCGAGCAGGCCTTCCGCGAGGGCTACCCCGCGCTGGAGAAGCTGCGCTCGCAGGGCGTGGTCGGCGCGATCGGCGCGGGCATGAACCAGACGGAGATGCTCACCCGGTTCGTCCGCGAGACGGATGTCGACGTCGTGCTCTGCGCGGGCCGCTACACCCTCCTGGACCACAGTGCCCTCGCCGAATTGCTGCCCGCCGCCCTCGACCACGGCACCTCCGTCGTCATCGGCGGCGCCTTCAACTCCGGCCTGCTGGCGGACCCATGCCCGGGAGCGACGTACAACTATGCGGTGACGTCCCCCGAGTTGCTGGACCGCGCACTGCGCCTGAAGGCGATCGCCGAGCGGCACGGCACCACCCTGCGCGCCGCCGCCCTGGCCTTCCCGGCCGCGCACCCGGCCGTGGCGAGCGTCCTGGCAGGCGCCCGTTCGGCGGCCGAAGTCCGCGACTGCGCGGAGCGGTTCGCGACGCCGGTGCCCCCGGGCTTCTGGCGCGAACTGCACACGGAGGGCCTGCTGCCCGCCGCCCCCCTCCCCGTACGGGAACTGCCGTGACCGTCGACGCGCACCACCACGTCTGGGACCTGTCGGTGCGTAACCAGGACTGGATCACCGGACCCGAACTCCGCCCGCTGCGGCGGAACTTCGGCATCGCGGACCTCGCACCGGAGGCGGCCGCCGCCGGGGTGGACCGCACCGTCCTCGTCCAGACGGTCACCGTGGCCGAGGAGACCCCGGAGCTCCTCGCACTCGCCGAGCGGAGTCCGCTGGTGGCAGGCGTGGTCGGGTGGACGGACCTGACCCGGCCGGACGTCGCCGACGAACTCGCCCGGCTGCGGGAGATGCCCGGCGGCCGTCACCTCAGGGGCATACGCCATCAGGTCCAGGGCGAGCGCGACCCCGGATGGCTGCTGCGTCCGGACGTGCGGCGCGGACTGGCCGCCGTCGCGGACGCGGGGCTCGTCCACGACCTGCTCGTGCTGCCGCGCCAACTGCCCGCCTGCGCACGGGCGGCCGCCGAACACCCCGGACTGACCTTCGTGCTGGACCACTTGGGAAAGCCGCCGATCGCCACCGGCGCCCTGGACCCCTGGGCGGGCGCGGTCCGCGAACTGGCCGCGCTGCCCAACACGGTGTGCAAGCTCTCCGGGATGGTCACCGAGGCGGACCCCGCGCGGTGGACCCCCGACGACCTGCGGCCGTACGCCGACACGGTCCTGGAGGCCTTCGGCCCCGACCGGACGATGTTCGGCTCCGACTGGCCGGTCTGCACACTCGCAGCGAGTTACGACCAGGTCCTGCGGACAGCAGAGGAGTTGACGGCGACCCTGAACGAGCACGAGCGCCGGTCCGTCTTCACCGGCACGGCCACCCGCGTCTACCGCCTCTGATCCCCATCCGCCCGCCCGTCCGCACGTTGAGGGTCACCGGTACGGAACGCGGCGCTCGGCGGCACCCTCCAGTCGTGTGGGCGGGAGGAAGTCGCGCACGTACGTCCGGTGCCAGCACGCGCCGGTCTCACGCAGTTCGCGCCAGGTCGTGTACCGGTAGCGGAACAGGCGGACGCGCACGTAGCGGGGCGGCGCGTCGGCGGGGAACGGGGAGCGGCGCAGCAGTCGCAGGGTGTCACGGTCGTTCTCCAGGAGCCGTTCCACCAGACCCGAGAACCAGGTTCCGGCGTATCCGGGAGAGAGCGCCACGAACCACATCATCCAGTCGAGCCGCAGATGGTACGGCGCGAACTGACGCGGCCAGTACCGCGGATCCCCCGGCTTGCCCTTGAACTCGTACTCCCGCCAGTCCGCGTCCTCGCGCGGCACCTCGTCCGCGGTGCCCTCGACGATCACCTCGTGACGCACCCGGCTGACGCTGCCGAACGCCCCGTAGGTGTTGACCAGATGGAGCGGGTCGAACGAGCGGTTCATGACCTGCCGCCGGGAGATCAGATTGCGTGCCGGACGGTAACTGAGGGCCAGCAGGCCCGCGGCCACCACGAGGACGACGACCTCGTACCAGAGAGGCGCGGCGGCGACATGCGGCGCGGTGCCGGGGAGCTCGGTCACGCTCAGCGCGAGCACGATCGTCGTCCAGTTCAGCCAGGAGAAATTGCCCGACAGCACCAGCCACAGCTGGGTCAGGATCATCAGCGAGGCCGCCGCCGTCGCGACCGGCTGCGGGGTGAACAGCAACACGGGCAGCACGAGTTGGGTGAAGTGGTTCGCGGCCACCTCGACACGGTGGAACGGCTTCGGAAGATGGTGGAAGAACCAGCTCAGCGGACCCGGCATCGGCTGGGTCTCGTGGTGGAAATAGAGGCAGGTCAGCTTCCGCCAGCAGGCGTCGCCCCGCATCTTGATCAGCCCCGCGCCGAACTCGACGCGGAACAGCACCCAGCGCATGAGGAACAGCACGACGACCGGCGGCGCCACCTCGTCGTTGCCGAGGAAGACCGCGAGGAAGCCCACCTCCAGGAGCAGCGACTCCCAGCCGAACGAGTACCAGGTCTGGCCGACATTCACGATCGACAGATACAAGGCCCAGGGGACCAGCCACAACAGCATCGCGCCCCAGAGCGGCAGCCGCCCGTCGAGGCCCGCGATCAGCGCCACCGACACCGCGCAGCCCGTCCAGCACCAGCCCGCGAAGAAGCGGTCCGAGTAGCGCAGATGGAACACGCTCGGCGCTTCACGGAACGCGACCCGCTGCACGAAGCGGGGCACCGGCAGCATCCCGCGCTCCCCGATCAGCGCACGGAACTGCAGGGCCGCGCCCAGGAACGCGACGAGATACAGGACGGCGAGCGCCCGCTGGAAGACCAGCCGGCTCAGCCAGTAGTCGGGTGCGACGAACCACTCCATGGCGCGTGCTCCTCTCCCCACCATTGTGACGCTGGGTGACCGATCTCCGCTTGCGTGCGCCAAGAGAGTGACGCAGAGAATGGTGCACGAATTGCCCGGGACGAACGGGAGAACGTGGTGCACATACCCACCAGGACCCATGTCGCGGCCTGCGCGCTCGCGGCCTCACTCCTCCTCGTCGCAGGCTGTGGCGGCGGCGACAGGGGCAAGGCATCGAACGGCTCGACCGGCGGCGAGGTGTTCCTCCAGCCCGCCGCCGCCCAGGGACCCGACCCCTTCACGGAGTCCACGGACATCTCCACCGAGACCCCGCCACCCGTCACCCGAACGCCGCAATCCACGCCCGCCGGCACGCAGGCAGTGCGCTCGTTCTCGGGCGCCACACCGGGCCTCTACGGAGGCACCCGGAACGCCGGCAGCTGCGACGTCGAGAAGCAGATCCGGTTCCTGGACGCCGACCGGGACAAGGCCCGCGCCTTCGCCGAGGTCTCCGGCATCGCCCCGGGATCCGTCCCGGACTATCTGCGCCAGCTGACCCCGGTCGTACTGCGCGCCGACACCGGCGTCACGGACCACGGATTCGGCGACGGACAGGCGACCGGCTTCCAGGCCGTGCTCCAGGCCGGTACGGCCGTCCTCGTCGACAACCGGGGCGTACCCCGGGTCCGCTGCGCCTGCGGCAACCCGCTGGGCCGGCCCACCCCGCTCGACGGGAACCCGGACACCCGGGGCACGCCCTGGAGCGGGTACCGGCCCGCCCAGGTCGTCGTCGTGACCCCGGCGCCCGTCGTGATCAACGACATCACGATCGTCGACGTGGCCGACAACACCTGGATCGAACGGCCGGTCGGCTCCGACGGCCACCGTCACGACCAGGTCGTACCGCCGCCCGACGGCCAGGCCCCGGGGCCGCACGACCCCTCCTCCAGCGCCTCGCCGGGCGGGCGGAGCCCGTCCCCGGACGCCTCCTCGACCGACTGCGTCACGCCCACCGCGACGGAGACCGCGACGCCGGGGAACGGGGAGAGCACCCCGGGCGAGACCGCCGGGCCCGGCACCGCGCCCACCGGCACGCCGACGGACGGCGCCGCCAGGGACGTATCCCGGCCGGACCGGTCCTCGCCCCCGACGACCGAGCCCTCGCACTGCCCCACCGCCACGGCACCGCCGACCAGGGAACCGGGGGCCAGCCCGGCCCCCTCGGGCGGGACCACCGCCCCCGACCGCTCCGGCTCCCCGGAACCCTCGTCACCGGAGGCCCAGCCCGACGAGCCGGGCACGCCCGAGGACACCGCCCCGGACAGCCCCGACGCCCCCGACGGCGGCGGGCTGATCCCCGACGAGCCGACCGGTCCGGACAGCGTCTTCGACGTCTCGGCCGACGTCCTCGACAGGTGAGCGCCCGCTCGTCCGGGGAGCCCGGAAACGGGCTCCCCAGAAGTCGAATAATCGGGCAAATGCTGGCATGGTTGCCCCATGGTTGATCGGGGAGCGAGCGCCCTGTCACTCCCGGACGACTGGCCCGCCCACCCGGATCCGATCCTGGCGCTCAATCGCATGGGCAGCTTCGACTGGGACCTGGACACCGGTCTGATGCAGATGGACGCCCAGGCCCACGAGGTCTTCGACATGCGCTCGGACGAATACGACGGGCAACCCGCCACCCTGGGCGTCCGCGTCCCGCCGGCCGAGTCGCTCCGTCTCGACACCATGGTGTCCCACGCCCTCAAGGATGGCAGCGAGAACTACGGCGCCTATTTCCGCATCCGCCGCCGCGACGGCACCCTGCGCTGGACCCACACCCAGGGCTACATCCGCCGCGACGAGACCGGCAGGCCGCGCCGGATCATCGGCATCGTCCGCGACGCCACCGACGAGCTCGACGAGAGCGCGGCACGCCGTGAACAGGCCGTCCAGAACGAGGTTCGGCGCCAGCAGACCAATGTCGTCCAGCTGACCACCGCCGCCCTGGCCCACGCCCGCACGGTCGAGGACGTCATCGACGTCCTTCAGGACACCCACGGCCTCACCCACCTGGGGGCGGCCAGCCTGGTCATGGGCCTGGTGGAGGCCGGCCGCATCCGCATGGTCGCCACGGGCCCGGAGGACAGCTACGTCCCCGGCACCCGGGTCACGCGCCTGGACGCGCAGTACCCGATGAACGAGGTCGTACGGACCCTCGCGCCGCACTTCATCGAATCGCCCGAGGAGTTCGCCGAGTCGTACCCGCTCCTGTGGCCGAACATCACCGGCCTGAAGATCACCTCGGCCGCGTATCTGCCGCTCATCGTGCAGGCCCGCCCCATCGGCGCGATCGGCCTGCTCTACAACGACCGGCGCGGCTTCTCGGAGGACGAGCGCAACGTCCTCGTCGCGCTCGGCAGCAGCATCGCCCAGAGCCTCCAGCGGGCCATGTTCTACGAACAGGAGAAGGACCTCGCCCAGGGCCTCCAGCAGGCCATGCTGCCACGCTCCATCCCCAGCGTGACCGACGCCGACGTCGCCGTCCGCTACCGCTCCGCCTCCCTCGGCCGGGACATCGGCGGCGACTGGTACGACCTGATCCCGCTGCCGGGCGGCCGCGTCGGCGCCGTCATCGGCGACGTCCAGGGCCACGACACCCACGCCGCCGCCGTCATGGGCCAGCTGCGCATCGTCCTGCGCGCCTACGCCGCCGAGGGCCACACCCCGGCCACGGTGATGGCCCGCGCCTCGGTCTTCCTCGACGAACTCGACACCGACCGCTTCGCTACCTGCCTGTACGCCGAGATCGACCTGTCCACCGGAGTGGCCCAGGTGGTGCGGGCAGGTCACATCGACCCGCTGGTCCGGCACACCGACGGAACCTGCCGCCGGCTGCCCGTGGAAGGCGGCCTGCCGCTCGGCCTGTCCGCCGAGTTCGGACGCCTCGAATACCCGGTCGCCAGCGTCGAACTCGACCCCGGCCAGACACTGCTGCTGTGCACCGACGGGCTCGTCGAGGAGCCCGGCATCGACCTCGACGAGGGCATGCGCACCCTCGCGGAACTCATCCGCGGCGGCCCGGAGGACGTCAGCGACCTCGCCGACCGCCTCATCGACATGGCCGAGGCCCGCGGCGGGGACGACGACGTCGCCCTGCTGCTCCTGCGCCGCCACAGTGTGATCGACCAGCGCTCCGGCGGGCGCCTCCAGCAGCACGTCGCGCCCGGCGACCCGGAGGCGCTCATCGAGGCCCGCCACATGATCCGGGCCGCGGTCCGCGCCTGGGGAGCCCGTGACCGGGCCGACGAGATCGAGCTGGTCGCCGACGAACTGATCACCAACGCGCTCATGCACACCGAGGGCTCGGCCATCGTCACCCTGCGCGTCCTGACCGGATCCGACCGCAGACTGCGCGTCGAGGTCGAGGACTCCTCCAGCGCGCTGCCGCGCCGCCGAGAGGCCGGCGAGTCCGGTGTCTCCGGCCGCGGACTGCTGCTCGTCGACCGCCTCACCGACGTCTGGGGCGTCGAGGCCCGCGGCGGCGGCAAGTGCGTGTGGTGCGAGTTCATGGTCCGGGAACGGAACTGATCCCTGGCGTTGTCGGCGCCGGATGGCACTCTGGATGTATGCCGGAACTGCCCGAGGTCGAAGCGCTCAAGGACTTCCTGGCCGGTCGTCTCGTCGGCCGCCGCATCGTGCGTGTGCTGCCCGTCGCCATCAGCGTCATGAAGACGTACGACCCTCCCGTCTCGGCCCTGGAGGGACGCGAGGCCACGGCCGTCCGCCGGTTCGGCAAGTTCCTCGACATCGACGCGGACGGCCTGCACTTCGTCACGCATCTGGCCCGCGCGGGCTGGCTGCACTGGAAGGACACGCTTCCCGACGGCCCGCCCCGGCCCGGCAAGGGCCCTCTCGCGCTGCGCGTCGCACTGGAGACCGGCGAGGGCTTCGACCTCACCGAGGCGGGCACCCAGAAGCGGCTCGCCGTGTATGTCGTCGAGGACCCGCAGCTGATCCCCGGAGTCGCCCGGCTCGGCCCGGACCCGCTCGCCGACGACTTCGACGAGCAGAGGTTCGCCGGGCTGCTCCAGGGCGAGCGGCGCCGGCTCAAGGGCGCGCTGCGCGACCAGAGTCTGATCGCGGGCGTGGGCAACGCCTACAGCGACGAGATCCTGCACGCCGCCCGGATGTCCCCCTTCAAGATCGCCTCCTCGCTGACCCCCGAGGAGACCCGGCGGCTGTACGAGGCGCTGCGCGGCACGCTCGCCGACGCGGTGGAGCGCTCCCACGGGCTGGCCGCCGGACGGCTGAAAGCGGAGAAGAAGACCGGTCTGCGGGTGCACGGGAGAACGGGGGAGGCCTGCCCGGTGTGTGGTGACACCATCCGCGAGGTCTCCTTCAGCGACTCCTCGTTGCAGTACTGCCCGACCTGCCAGACCGGCGGCAAGCCGCTGGCGGACCGGCGGATGTCCCGGCTGCTCAAGTAGGCGGGCGCTGCTCAGGGGGAGTTGAGCGTCACGAGGTGTTTGCCGTCCGCCGTGCGCACCTCGAACTGGCGGATCTCGCCGGTCCGCATCGACGAGCCGCCCTGCATGGTGATGGCGGCGCCGTTGTGCGGGGGCTCCATCCAGCTCGTCACCGACTGCTCCGAGCCGTCCTCGCCGATGGCGACGAGCTCGCAGGAGCGGGGGCCCTTGGCGTCCTTGACCTGGACCTCGATCTCACTGCCCCAGACCCGGTCCCGGGTCGTCACCTGGGCCCAGACCCCGGTCTCCGCGTCGGTCCTGGCCATCTGGCTCGCCGGGGGGTCGGCCGCGGCGACCTGGTCCGAGGGGGAGCCGTGCGCGGCGACGAGGGCGATCGTGGGACCGCCCGCCGCGAGCACCACGGAGGCCGCCAGTGCGTACAGGAACCGCCGGCGCCCGGCGCGGTTGCGCGTGGCCACCTCACCGAGCAGCCGGTCGAGCAGCCGCGGGCCAGGAGCGGCGAAAGGGTGCACAGTGCGTGGCGTCGACCGGCGGTACAGCATCAACTGCCGTGTGGCGGGGCGGAACTCGCTGACGTACGCCGTGCACCGAGGGCACTCCATGAGGTGGTCCTCGAAGCGGAAGGCTTCCGCCTCGCCGAGCACGCCGAGCGCATAGGCGCCGACGTCGCGATGCCGTTCCAGGGACCTCATACCGAATACCGAATCCTCGTGGCGTTGGTGCGGACTGTGAGTGGTGTTGCTGTTGCCCACGGGTACGCACCAGACCGTCGAATCACTCAAGACTCGTTCGGAATCGGGGTCAAGACATTCGGAGCACGGGCGCTCGCGGATTGGTGCGAGCCCGAAAAAACTGTTCCCGGCGCGGTCACGGCCGCCCTCGGAAGAGTCGTTGGCGTGTCACGGCCGCCGTCAGAAGAGGTGGATGGCCAGATGCCCGAGCGGCAGTCCCAGCCGCCAGGCCGCCGTCCACACCTTCGGACCGTCGTCCTCACCTGGTACGGAGCCGCCGCCGGGCACCGCGTCCAGGTCCGGAGCGAGCAGTTCCGTCTCCTCCAGCCAGCGCCAGGCCGCGGACGCCAGCTCCAGATCGGGATCGGGCGCGGCGGATCCGGTGGCCTCGGCCGCGCGCCGCGCCAGGTGTTTGCGCACCCACGTGTGCCAGGGCTGGTCGTACGCCGTCAGCGAAAGCCAGGTCTCCAGTTGGGTGATGACCCGGATTCCGGAGAGTTCGCCCCCGCTGTCCGACAGGAAGATGGTCAGCGCGAGGGCGTCGCGCCCGGCGCGGAACTCGAAGGAGGTGGGCGGCATCAGGTCGCCCGTACGCAGCAGTTCGTCGGCGATGTACTCGGCGTACAACCAGGCCATGGGGACGGTGAGTTCGCCCCCGTCGGTGCCGTCCGTGCTCTCTTGCCCTCTGTGCAGCATCCCTTCCTGCCTTCCTCCGGTGCGTGCGCGTCGCCCGACCCCGGGCCCCAGTCCGGAACACGGATGAGGCAAGCTGATTGCTCAACCATGGTCCTCAGCAAGGCGCTTTACGGAGGTTTGACTAAGCCTTCGGTTTCACCGCAGGTCGGCCGCGTATCCCGGAAGAACCCGGCGCAGGGCGCGCAGCGCGTAGTACGCGCGGGACTTCACCGTACCGGGCGGAATCCCCAGTGCCGCGGCGGCCTCCGCCACACTCGCCCCCTGGAAGTACACCAGCACCAGGACTTCACGGTGTTCGGGAGTGAGTGTCTTCACAGCCTCCCGCACATCGAGCGTCGCCGCCGACCGTTCGGCGTGATCGGCACAGACCCGTGCGTTGTCGAGGACCGCGTCCCCGACCTCCGGAGGGCGTGCCTGCCGGGCCCGGCGTGCGTCGATGGCCAGCCGCCGCCCCACGGTCAGCAGCCAGGGCCGTACGGAGTCGAAGTCGTCGGCGCGCAGGGCCTCGGGGTGCTGCCAGGCACGTACGAACGTCTCCTGCAGCAGGTCCTCGGCGCGCTGGCGGTCGCCGTCGGACAGGCGCAACAGCAGGGCGAAGAGGGGGCGGCCGTGCTCACGCTGCAGCGCGGCCAGCTCGTGCTCGGCGGTCGTCCCGTGGGTGATGGTGGTGGTTCCGGCCGTCATGGCGTGTATGTCAGCGTGTCGCGCCCCTCGCGGACAGGCCGGGAACACGGTTGTGCGGTGGGCGGTCGAAGCCGTCGGTGAACGGTGCGCCGAACGGTCCGCCGAGGTGGAGCCCCGGATTCCGGGGCCACGGCCGTCGCACCGCTGTTCGCCCCGACGGGCATGTCCGTGAGCGCCGAACGGGCTAGCGGCGCTTGTGTCTCCTTGACTGCCGGCTGCCCGTGTACGTGGATGCGTATCTATTAGTCATTAAATACGACGGTATGGGGCCAGCATGATCACACGCGCGCGACAGATCAATCTGGCCCTCGCGGCCGCCCTCATCGCGGCCGCGGCGGCCTGCCAGGCCCACGACTCGGCCGCGCACCCGCGCAGCGGACAGCCGGCCCCCGCCCCCGCCCGCGGCTTCACGCTCGTCGCAGGCGGCGACGTCCTGCCGGACAGCTCGGTAGTCGAGCGGGCGAACTCCGACGCGGGAGGCAGCGGATACGACTTCCGGCCGATGCTCGCGGGCGTCCGGCCCGTCGTGTCCGGGGCCGACCTGGCGATCTGCCGGATGGAGACCGTGTACGACGCCGGCTACACCGGCTCTCCCGCCTTCAAGTCCCCGCCCCAGGTGGCCGAGGGCCTCGCCGCGACGGGTTACGACTCCTGCTCCACCGCCTCGAACCACACCCTGGACGACGGCGCCGACGGCGTCCGGCGCACCCTGGACACGCTGGACCGCGCGGGAGTGCGGCACGCCGGATCGGCGCGCACCGCGCAGGAGGCGAACGACGCCACCCTGATGCGAGCGGGCAGCGCCCGGGTCGCCCATCTCGCGTACACCGACGACGCGAACGGGCTCCCGCTCCCGCAGGGGCAGCCCTGGGCGGTCGGCCTGATCGACCCCGACCGGATCCTCGCGGACGCCCGTGCCGCCCGGAAGGCGGGCGCCGACGTGGTCGTCGTCTCCCTCGACTGGGGCACCGCGTGGCAGGACGAGCCCGACGAGCGGCAACTGCTGCTGAGCAGACAGCTGACCGCGTCCCGCACCGACGGGCGGCCCGACATCGACCTGATCCTCGGCGACCACGCACACGTCCCGCAGGCGTACGAGAAGGTCAACGGCACCTGGGTCGTCTACGGCACGGGTGACCAGATCGCCGGCGGGATGTACAACGACCAGGGCGTCCAGGACCCGCGCGGCGACGAGAGCACCCTCGGGCGCTTCACCTTCGCCCCGCCCGCGCGACCGGGAGAGCGGTGGGAGGTGACGAAGGCCGAGTTCATCCCGCTGGCCTTCGACCTCGACGCCGGCCGGGTCGTCGATCTCAACGCCGCGCTGGACCAGGGGGCCGCGGTCGGCCCTGTGCGCGACCGGATCCGGGACGTCGTCCTCGGCCGGGGCGCGGGCCGGGCCGGCCTCGTCATGGGGAAGTGACGCGGGAGCCGTCCTACGGCACGACCGTGACCGGCCAGCGCCCCGCCTTCACCAGACGGATCGCCACCGAGCCGACGATACGGTGCCCCGCCTGCTCGGAGGCCCCGACCACCACGGCGTCCGCCTTCAGCTCGTCCGCGGCGGTGACCAGGCCGTTGTAGGGGTCGCCGTGGAAGGTGTGGAACTCCCAGCGCACATCGAATATGTCCTTCACCCGCTCGGTCGCGTCGCGGATGTACTGGATCAGATCCGCGGCGATCTCGTCGGTCGTCTCCGCGACCGGCACCCCGAGCGCCGCCCCCGCCGCCATCACCGGCTGGATGTAGACGACCGCGAGCAGCGCCCGCTGCCGCCTCGCCAGGCCCCCGGCGTACGCCGCGGCGCGCAGCGAGGAGTCGGAACCGTCCACGCCGACGACGATGACCTTGGGACCGTCCGTCCCGCGCTCGAATTGATGCGCGTGCTGCTCTTCCGTCACGGCTGCGAGGCTATCGGAACCCGCAGGTCCCACGGCCTCGGGGGAGCGGGGAGATTCGCCCGACGGGCGGGGCGGCGCCGCTCTTCCTACAGTCGGAACCATGAGTGCCACCGTGGAGGCCCGCCCGCCGAAGACCACCAGCGGCCCGAAACGGCCGCCCCGGGACGGCTTCCTCAGCAAGGTGCCCGAAGGCTTCGCGGCGTTCTTCGGCGCCATCGGCCTGCTCTGCACCCTGCTCGCCTTCATTCCCCCGGTGCGCGCGGTGCTGCGACCTGTGGTGCGCTTTCTCGACCTTCTGATCATCCCGGTCAGCGCCAACCTCGCGTACGCCGTCTTCCTCTTCCTGCTCGCCGCCGCGACGGCCGCCCGCAAGAAGATCGCCTGGTGGCTGGTGGTCGTCTACCTCGGCCTGCTGGTCCTCACCGACGCCCTCGGGGTCGCCGCCGGCCTGTACGCCGCCTCGATCCCCTCGCTGATCGTCTGCGGGCTCCTACTCGCCCTGCTGATCGTGGCCCGCCGGGAGTTCTACGCCGACTCGCGGCGCGCCGCCGTACGACGGGCGCTGCTCGTCCTGTTCACCGGACTCGTCGTGGCGATCCTGCTCGGCTGGGGCCTGGTCGTGCTGTTCCCCGGCACTCTGCCGGAGGGCCAGCGGCTGCTCTGGGCCGCCAACCGGGTCTGCGGCGGACTGGTCTCCGGGCGTTCGTTCGACGGCCGCCCGCCGCGCTGGCTGTTCTTCGTCCTCGGCCTGTTCGGCGCCCTCGCCCTGCTCAACGCCGCCGCCGCGCTGTTCCGTTCCCAGCGCCTGGTCGCGGCCCTGCACGGCGACGAGGAGGCCCGAATCCGGGCCCTGCTCCAGGCGTACGGCGGTGACGACTCACTCGGCTACTTCGCCACCCGCCGCGACAAGGCCGTCGTCTTCTCGCCCAGCGGCAAGGCGGCCGTCACCTACCGCGTCGAGGCCGGAGTGTGCCTCGCCAGCGGTGATCCCGTCGGCGACCGGGAGGCCTGGCCGCACGCGATCGGCGCCTGGCTGGACATCGCCCGCCGCTACGGCTGGGCGCCCGCCGCGATGGGCGCCTCCGAAGAGGGCGCCAAGGCGTTCGCGCGCTCCGGGCTCGGCGCCCTGCAGCTCGGCGACGAGGCGATCCTCCAGGTCGCCGGCTTCGACCTGTCCGGCCGCGACATGCGCGTCACCCGGCAGGCCGTCAACCGCGTCAAACGCACCGGTGCCACCTGCCGGGTACGCCGGCACTCCACCCTGTCCGAAGCCGAGATGGAGGAGATCGTCAGCCGGGCCGACGCCTGGCGCGACACCGAGACCGAGCGCGGCTTCTCGATGGCCCTCGACCGGCTCGGTGACCCCGAGGACGGCGACTGCCTGCTCGTCGAGGCGATGGGCTCCGACGGCAAACTCCTCGCGCTGCTCTCCTTCGTGCCCTGGGGCCGCGACGGCATCTCGCTCGACCTGATGCGCCGCGACCGCAGCGCGCCCAACGGCGTCATGGAGTTCATGGTCGCGGAGACGTGCGCGGTCGCCGGGAAGTTCGGTGTCCGGCGCATCTCCCTCAACTTCGCCGTGTTCCGCTCGGTCTTCGAAGAGGGCGCCCGCATCGGCGCGGGCCCGGTGCTCAGACTCTGGCGCAGGCTGCTCTTGTTCTTCTCCAAGTGGTGGCAGCTGGAGGCCCTGTACCGCTCCAACGCCAAGTACCACCCCGAGTGGTACCCGCGCTTCATCTGCTACGGCGACACCGGCGCCCTGGCCCGTATCGGCATGGCCTCCGCCATCGCCGAGGGCTTCGTCTCCGTGCCCTCGCTGCGCACGCTGTGGGGCAAGGGGCACCCGAAGGGCGGACCCAAACCCGCCACGACCGCGGGGCTGCCCTCGCTGACGGCCCTCGGACTCGGCACGGGGGACGGGGCCGAGGCAGGCGATCCCACCACCGGTCTGCCCGACCAGGTCCGCGTGCGGCACCGCAAACTCGACCGGCTGCGCGCCGACGGCACCGACCCCTACCCGGTCGGCATCCCGCCGCGCACCCATGTCCTGGCCGACGTCCGCGGCGGCGAGGACGTGACCGTCGCCGGACGCGTGATGCTCGTCCGCGACTTCGGCGGTATCGTCTTCGCCGTGCTGCGCGACTGGTCGGGCGATCTCCAGATCGCCCTCACCCGCAAGGAGTCCGGTCCCGCGCTCGACCGCTTCCGGCAGGTCGTCGACATCGGCGACCACATCAGCGCCGACGGTCTCGCGGGCGCCAGCGACACCGGCGAACCCACGGTCTTCGTCGTCTCGTGGCAGCTCACCGCCAAGTGCCTGCACCCGCTGCCCGACAAGCGCAAGGGACTCGCGGACCCCGAGGCCAAGGTCCGCCGCCGCTATCTCGACCTGGTGTCCAGCCCCGCCGCCCGCGATGTCGTACGGGCCCGCTCCACGGCCGTCCAGGCGCTGCGCCAGGGCCTGCTCGACCGCGGCTACCTGGAGGTCGAGACCCCGATGCTCCAGCAGATCCACGGCGGCGCCAACGCCCGGCCGTTCACCACCCACATCAACGCCTACGACCTGAACCTGTATCTGCGCATCGCACCCGAGCTCTACCTCAAACGGCTGTGCGTCGGCGGCATGGAGAAGGTCTTCGAGATGGGCCGCACCTTCCGCAACGAGGGTGTCTCCTACAAACACAACCCCGAGTTCACGATGCTGGAGGCCTATCAGGCCTTCGCCGACTACGACGTGATGCTCGACCTCACCCGCGAACTGATCCAGGGCGCCGCGACCGCCGCCTTCGGCTCACCGATCGCCCGCAAGGACGGCACCGAGTACGACATCTCCGGGGAGTGGCCCGTCAAGACGGTGTACGGGGCGGTCTCCGAGGCGCTGGGGGACGAGATCGACGCCGACACGTCGCTGGAGGCGCTGCTGCGGCTGTGCGACCGCGCGGGCGTGCCGTACACGGCGGACGACGGACGCGGCGACGTCGTACTGGAGATGTACGAACGTCTGGTCGAGGAGAAGACGCAGCTGCCCACGTTCTACAAGGACTTCCCGACCGAAGTCTCCCCGCTCACCCGGCAGCACCGCACTGACCCGCGGCTCGCGGAACGCTGGGACCTCGTCGCCTTCGGCACGGAACTGGGCACTGCCTACTCGGAGTTGACCGACCCGGTCGAGCAGCGCCGACGGCTCACCGAACAGTCGCTGCTGGCCGCCGGGGGAGATCCCGAAGCCATGGAACTCGACGAGGACTTTCTCGACGCGCTGGAGTACGCCATGCCGCCCACCGGCGGGCTCGGGATCGGCGTCGACCGGCTCGTCATGTTCCTCACCGGGCTGACAATCCGGGAAACGCTGCCGTTCCCGCTGGTGCGCCGCCGCTGAAAAAAATGGTCCAGGCGGGTGCTTTCGAGAGGCCTCACCGGTGTTGCTCGGCCGATTGGCCCCTCCGCCGGGTGACTGATTAGTCATGAAAAAGGATCAGCTGATTACCCGGCGCCGGGCGTTGATCGCCGGCGCCGCCGTCCTGGGGGCGGCCGGGGCGGCGGGCACAGCCCGTGTCCTGACCGCCGGTCAGGCCGCGGAGCCGGTACGCGGTCTGCCGCTCTCCGGCCCGCAGGCGAACCGGGCCCTCAAGCCCTCCGCCTACCGCCTCCAGCCGCTCGCCGGCTATGGCCCGCCGCCGCACGGAACGCCGCTTCGGACCCTCGTCCGGCACGAGCCCTTCATGCGCGTGTCCGGGCGCGGCCGCTCCATGGTGCTGACCTTCGACGACGGCCCCGACCCCCACTACACCCCCGAGATCCTGCGGACCCTGCGCGAGTACGACGTGCACGCCATGTTCTTCGTGTGCGGGGCGATGGCCGCCGACAACAAGGACCTGCTGAGCGAGATGGCCGACGACGGACACATCGTCGGCAACCACACCTGGAGCCATCCGCTGCTGACCAAGCTCTCGCGCTCCGCGATCCGCTCCGAGATCGAGCGCACCAGCGAGGTCATCGACGACGCCTACGGCGAGCCGCCGGTCTGGTTCCGCGCGCCGTACGGGGAGTGGAACCGGGCGACCTACCAGATCGGGGCCGAACTCGGCATGGAGCCGATGGCCTGGACGATCGACACGAACGACTGGGCGAGGCCGGGGACCCGCGCGATCGTCGGCACCATTCAGAAGGAGGCCTCCCCAGGTGTCGTCGTCCTCTCCCACGACGCGGGCGGCGACCGCTCGCAGAGCGTGCAGGCACTACGCACCTATCTCCCGCGCCTGCTCGACGCCGGCTACCACATGACGGTGCCGCGCCGTAAATACGCCTAGAACCGAGAAAGGGCCCCGCGCACCACGCGTCGCGGGGCTTTCGGCCGGGCCGGCCGGCGGGAGGCGGAATGCCTCACCGACCGGCTTTCCGCCCGCCCGGTCCGGAACGCTCAGCGCACCTCGGACAGGCGGGCGAAGACGACCACGTTTCCGTCGTATCCGTGCTGCTTGGAGAAACCGCCCCCGCAGGTGATGACGCGCAATTCGGGGGTGCCCTTGCTGTTGTACACACGGTCGCCGGGGAAATCGCTCTTCGCGAAGACCTCGATGCCGTAGATCTCGAACACGGCGGTCTTCCCGTCCTTGCGCAGGACCTCGACCCGGTTCCCCTTCTTGAGCGCCCCGAGCCCGTAGAAGACGGCGGGGCCCCGCATGTTGTCGACGTGGCCCACGATCACGGACGTGCCCTTCTCGCCGGGCGAGACCGCGCCGGTGAACCAGCCGGCGAGATTGGGGTCGTCGGGCGGTGGCGCGTCGACCCATCCGTTCAGGTCCAGGCCCACCGGCATCACCGGGGCGTCGACCCGGATGGCCGGGATCCGCACCCGGTCGACCACGGAGTACGGCAGCGGGGCGGGCGCTTTCGTCAAGGTGCCACCGGGCGTGCGGCTGTCCGCCGCGGCCGCCGAGGCGGGCTGCGGGGGGCCCACGTCGAACTCACCGGAACCATTCCGAATGAGTGCGAGGCCGGTCAGCAGAACAAGCGCTATCACGCCCCAAGGAGCGCGCTTCCTCTGCCGCTCCTCCTCTTCGGCCAGCTCGGACGCAGACATTCGCAATCCCCTCTCGACGCGGCCGTCGCCTCGTCATCCGCGCATATGAGCACGCTAATGGCAGCGGGACCGCCCGGCGACGGGACGCGGGCGAACGGGTGGCGGAACGAATGCCTCGTGCGCCATCCGAGTTGCCGTGACCAGGAATTTTCTGACGGTCCGTGACCTGCGGCAATATCCGATTGTGTGGAATTCCTTCGGCGTGTCTTCTCACCAGGACGGACCATTCCCGAAATGCGGCCCCGTGCCCGGCATCTGAGGGTCTGTCTGGGAGGCGCTTTCTCGCCGATCCACCGGGGACGGTTCCCGGGGCGCCCCCGCGGAGGATCACATGCGTACTACTCGTGCCCTGGCGGTGTCTGCCGCCGCGGTCGCCGCCGTGGGGCTCGCCGCCCCGATGGCCGCGGCGTGGAACACCCCGAGCAACATCGTCGCGATGCCCAGCGTCATCGCCCGCGGCGGCCAGCTGACCGTGACGGTCGACGGGTGCCCGAGGGGAGGCACCATGACCTCGCCCGCGTTCCATGAGGCGAGGCTCAGGCCGCTCCTGGGCAGCCACAACGAGTCGTCCAGCGGTACGGCCACCATCAACCAGGACGCCCGTCCCGGGTCGTACGACATCACCGTCAACTGCGACGGGACGGGCCCGCTGACCCGCCCGGCCGCGTTCACCGTCATCGGCGGTGTGAGTGGTGGTCTCGGCGGCAGCAGCTCCACCGGTGCCACGCCCACCGACATGGCGATCGGCGGCGGCCTGGTGGCCGCGGCGGCCGTCGGCGGCGGGGTGTTCTGGATGCGGCGCAGGTCGGAAAGGCACATCTGACCGTTCCGCCGGCGGAACGGCCGGTCCCGCCCCCTTCGGAGGCCGGCCGTCCGCCGCGCGGAGCGCACATGACAGCCCTTCGCTCCGGATCCCCCTGACAGGGTCCGGGGCGAAGGGCTTTGCCGGCCCGTCAGGATTCGTCGGAGGTGGTGCGTCGGCGCGACAGGTACCAGGCGGCGCCTACGGAACCGGCGATGAGGGCGGCTCCCATCCCGATCTCCTTCAGGTCGAAGCCGCCGACGCTGCCGCCGACTCCGGCCCGGACGCCCCGCTGCAGGGGGATCGGGGTCGGAGTGACCGGCCGGCCGCCGGCGATGGTGAGACCGGTGCTGCCGCTCGCTCCGCCGCACGAGAACGTCACGTCGTACACGGCCCCGGCTCTGGCGTCCCAGTCGACCATGGCGGTGGCCGAGGACTGCCCCGGCGGGATGCTGACGGTGTCGAAGACCCCGGAGGTGACCGTGGCGGTTCCCCTGCACCCGCCGTCCCGCTTCAGGAGCAGTGACACCTGACCGCCCGCGGCGATGGTCGACGGCTGCACGCTGAAGGCGAACGGGGTGATGTTGTGGTCCCCGTCACCGGCGAAGGCGGCGGGTGCGGTGAAGGTCAGGGCGGTCATGCCCAGCAGTGCGGCCGAAGCGACGCGTATCGCGCGCATGATGAGCCTCCAGGTCCCCGAGGAGCCTTGCTGCGGATCTTTTCCGCTTGCGCCGGAAATGCACCTCGATGATCGAAACGCTAGGAAAGGGTGAACAGGGGCGCGATCCCAGTAGCGCGAACGGGGCAATCCTGTGGGCCGTTCGAGGGATGTCGTGCGTGCGGACGGGGGACGGACGCGGCGTGGCGTCCGTCCCCCGTCCGTCGGGTCTCCCCAGCGGAGCCGTTACCCGGGAAGCTGCGGGAACAGCGTTGTGAAGGGCTCCGCCGACGCCGTGATCCCGCGGCTGTAGGGCGCGTCGAAGTCCCAGATCAGGAAGAGCAGGAAGGCGATCAGGGCGGAGAACAGCCCGGCCAGGATCAGTTCCCGGGCGGTGCGCCGGATCTGCAGCGCGAAGATCATCCCGACCGTGACCACGGCGCCGGTGATCAGCCCGAACCAGACCACCCCCGGCATGGTCGCCCCCGTGGAGTCGGCCCGGGCGCTGCGGGCGGTGTCGGCCGCCGTCACCTGGTCGAGGAGCGGCTGGTACGCCTGCGCCTCGAAGTCCGACTTCGGCTGGTAGTCGGTGACGTCGTGCCGGATCCGGTCGAGGAGCCGGCCGCCCTCGGCGGTCACCCGGCCCTGCTCGGCCATGGTCTTCCACTCGGTGGTGACCACGTGATGGACGTACGTGTCGACGTCACCGCGGATGCGGTCGCGCACCTCGGGCGGGTAGACCCGGACCCGCTCGGAGATCTCGTGCAGGGCCTGAGCCTCCGCCTGCACATGGTCCTGGGCGCCGCTGCGGGCCTCCCAGACACCGGCGATGGCCAGACCGAGAACGATGGCGTACACCACGCCGATCATCATCGTCATGTACTCGATGACGTCCGGGGTCTCGGTGGGGTCCTCGTCCTCGCGGGCCCTGCGATGGCGTACGAGGGTCACGATGAGGACCACGAGACACGCGGCCGCCATCGCGAGGGCGAGAACAAGCCAATCCGACAAAGTGTGCCTCCAGGGTCAGCGCGGGCGCAGCGCCGCGACGGCGAGCACCGCTGGCGCGGTGATGAGCAGAGTGAACGAGACCAGCGACGGACCGCTGCGGGGCTGGTGCTTGTGCGGCGGCGTGCGGTACGCCGGGTAGCTGACCGGAACCGGCGGGGGAGTGGGACGCGCGCTCGGTGTCGGCCGGGGCTTCGGCGTGGGTCTCGGCGCCAGGACGGGCGCCGGCCGCGGCGGCAGGGGCCTCGGTCTCGGCGCGGGCGGAGGAGGCGGCGGGGGCGGCGGTGGGGGCGGCGGTACGGGCTTCGGCGCGTGGGTGGGCGGAGGGGGCGGCGTCGGCTTCGGTGGCGGAGGGGGCTTGGGGGGTGGCGGCGGGGTCGGTGTGGGTGTCGGCGGGCAGGGCGGGGTCGGGGCCGGGCACCGGGTGGTGCTCCCGGCGACGGCGACCGCCCCGCTGCCCGCCACGGCCACCGCGGTGATCCCGTCGCCGCCGGGCCCCGTGGAGGCGTACGCGCAGGCGTCGGCCGCGGCCGTTCCGCTCGGCGCGCCGACGAGGAGCCAGGTGAGCGCCGTCAGCGCCAATACGCGTATGACGAGGGCGGATCGGGTCCGCTGGGGTGCTTGCACGACGGAGATCATGAGGCGCGCGGAACCCGGCCACGCCGGAGTGTCCGGGATTGCCCCCGAAGGGGGTACCTCCGGCTCCCGGCGGCTGACGTGCGGGGCCGGAAGGCGCGGGCGCGGATCGAACATGCGGGCGAGTGGCTCGTACGCGTCACAGTATTCCGAAAGAAATTTGAAGCACGTTTGAACACTCCTGCCCCTCCCGCCCGTACCTAGGGCCATGCGCGGCGCTGCAGGGCGCTGCAACACTTATGCGAACAGCGGGAGTTACCAATGAAGACCTCCTGGCGGAGCGCCTCACTCGTAGCGTCAGCTGCGGCCGTGCTGGCGCTCACGACGGCGTGTGGTCAGGAACAGGGCACCCCTTCGACCGGCGCTCAGAACGTGGGTGCCACCTCGGTGGCGGGAGGCTACGGGACAAGCGCCACCGCCGGTGCGGGCAATGGCTACGGCGCCGATTCCAAGGACCAGAGCGCTGCCGCCAAGCCGGAAGTCGCGGGCCAGCTCGCCGTGACGGAAAGCGTCAAGCTCGGCAAGGTGCTGACCGACGGCGCCGGATTCACCCTCTACCGCTTCGACAAGGACACCGCCGAACCGCCGAAGTCGAGTTGTGACGGCGCCTGCGCCACCGCCTGGCCGCCCGTGCCCGCCGAGGGTGCCGAGGCCGCCACCGGCGTCGACAAGGCGCTGCTCGGTGAGGTCACCCGGACCGACGGTACGAAGCAGCTGACCATAGGCGGCTGGCCCATGTACCGGTTCGCCAAGGACACCAAGGCCGGTGACACCAACGGTCAGGCTGTGGGCGGTACGTGGTTCGCCTCGGCGCCCAACGGCAAGAAGGCGACACTGGCCGCCCTCCCCGGCCTGTCGGTCCGCAACGACCCGAAGCTCGGCCAGATCGTCGTCGACAAGAACGGCATGACCGTCTACCGCTTCATGAAGGACCAGGCCTGGCCCGTCTCCAAGTCGGCCTGCACGGGTGCCTGCCTGGAGAAGTGGCCCGCCGTCGCTCCGGTCACCGCGAGCGACACCAAGGGTGTCAAGAAGAAGGGCCTGATGGGCTTCACCCGCCCGGACGGCGTGAAGCAGATGACGGTCAACTGCTGGCCGATCTACACCTTCTCCGGTGACAGCGCACCCGGTGACACCAACGGTCAGGGCGTGGGCGGCACGTGGTACGCCGTCTCGCCCGACGGAAAGCCGGTCGGCGCGGCCAAGTAGGGCATCAACCCCCCACGGTTGGTCAACTCCCCACGGTTCCGATCAGCACCCCACTGTTGATCGGCTCACCCGAACAGCACCAAACGCGTCGCCAAGGGTCCGCCCCCTCCGCACGGAGGGGGCGGACCCTTGTGCGTCCCGGCGCCGACGAAGCATTTCGGCCGTCGCCGGAACGTGAAAGATCCCGGCGGCGGATCGGATGTGAAAGAACGCCGCGACCCGACCGGCGACTTGGCCACGCTTCGTGACCCCGCGGAGCTTTTTGGAATGCTTCGGAGTGATTTCGCAGGGGCGGTGAGTGGCGTGCCCGGGATGCGTTTGCAGATGCCAATTGGGCACTTGCCCGAGGCAGTGACCGGGAACGGACGGTCAATTTCCGTTTTGACTCGCCCCTTTGGCGGGCGATCAGTAGCCTCTGCTCGAACACCGGATCGTCTATGTCGTCGCCTACGCCTTGGAGAGATAGATGGAGCGTCCCGCCTGGGCCCCTCGCAGCATTGACATCTCAGTGCCGAGCGTGTCCCGAATCTACGACTATTACCTGGGCGGTTCGCACAACTTCGAGGTCGACCGGGAAGCGGCACGCAAGGCGATGGAGTTCATGCCGGGCCTTCCCAAGGTCATGCAGGCGAACCGGGCGTTCATGCGCCGGGCCGTTCGTTTCGCGGCCGGCGAGGGCATCGACCAGTTCCTCGACATCGGTTCCGGCATCCCCACGTTCGGCAACGTCCACGAGGTCGCCCAGAGCACCCGGCCCGGCGCACGGGTCGTCTACGTCGACCACGATCCGGTTGCCGTCGCACACAGCCAAGCCGTACTGCGGGACAACGAGGACGCGGACGTGGTCGCCGCCGATCTGCTCAAGCCCCAGGAAATCCTGGTGAGTCCGCAGGTTCAGCGGCTGATCGACCTGAACCGTCCGGTCGCGCTGCTTCTCGTTGCCATACTTCACTTCGTGGAAGACGCGGACGACCCGTACCGGGCAGTGGCCGAACTGCGCGACGCCCTCGCGCCGGGAAGCCTGCTCGTCGTCACGCATGCCGCGTTCGAGGGGATCCCGCTCGCCCGGGAGCAGGCCGAGGGCGCGGTCGACGTCTACAAGAACATCCGCAACCCGCTGATCATGCGCACGCGCGAGGAGATCGCGCGGTTCTTCGAGGGGTACGACATGGTGGAACCCGGACTGGTGCCGATGCCGAACTGGCGGCCCGACACGGCACCCGAGGACGAGGACCCTTATTCCTTCTCCGCGTTCGGCGGCGTGGGACGCACGGCGTGACCGCCGAGCCGGACGGGCCGGAAGACAGACTGCGCCGGTTCGCGACGATCTGGAGCCGCGCGGTCTTCCCGGTCACCTCCACCTCGCTGACCCGGCCCGAGTTCGAGGAACAACTGCTGCCGCTCGCCAGGCGGTTGAGTGAGGCCCTGCGGGCCAGGAACTTCGAGGCGGCCGCGGGACGGACCGTCGGCGCCGCACTCGTCGCCGCCCACTGCACCGACCCCGAGGCCCTCAGCCGGGCCCTCGACTGCGTCGACGCCTACCTGGTGCTCTACTGCGGCGAGGACGGGCCCGGGGAGGCGCTGCGGACCCGCTCCGCACGACTGCAGCACGCGATGGCCGCCGGGTACGCCGAGGCGCTGCGCGAGCGGACGCTCGCCGAACAACAGGCCATCTCACAAGCCGCGTTGACCGCGCGCAGCGCCGTCGCCGAGGCGCTGCACGACAGCGAGGCCCGCTTCCGCGCGGTCTTCGAGGGCGCGGCCATAGGAATCGGAATCGCCGACCTCGACGGCAACATCCTCCAGGTCAACGGAGCCCTGCTGCGTATGTTCGGCGGTTCCGAACAGACCATGCGCGGCCGCAAGGTCCCCGATTGGACGCACGCCGAGGACGCCCCTCAAGTGTGGCGGCTGTACGAGGAGTTGGTGCGCGGCAAGCGTGAGCACTACCACGTCGAGAAGGCCTTCTACCGTCCTGACGGCACCGCCCTGTGGACCAACCTGACGGTCTCCCTGCTGCGCGACGCGGACGGCGAACCCCAGTACCAGCTCGCGCTGATGGAGGACACCACCGAGCGGCGGCTGCTCAATCTGCGGCTGCGCTACGAGGCGACCCACGACGCGCTCACCGGACTGCCCAACCGGACCCTGTTCTTCGAGCGTCTGGAGAAGGCGCTGGCCGCGGGCGAGGGACAGCGCTTCGGCCTGTGCTACCTCGACCTCGACGGCTTCAAGACCATCAACGACAGCCTCGGGCACGCGGCCGGCGACCGGCTGCTCGTCGAGGTCGCCGACCGCCTCCAGTCCTGCGCGACCGCCCCCGGCGAGATGGTCGCCCGGCTCGGCGGCGACGAGTTCGTGGCCCTCACCACCGGCCCGAACACCGAGCGCGAGGTCGACGAGCTGGCCGGGCGCATCATGAACGCGCTCGTCACCCCGATCAGCATCGACGGCCGTGACCTGACCGTGCGGGGCAGCGTCGGCGTCGTAGAGGGCCCGGCCGGGGAGCGCGGCGCCGCCGAGGTGCTGCGCAGCGCCGACATCACGATGTACCGGGCCAAGTCCGCGGGCGGCAACCGCTTCGAGCTGGCCGACCCCGAGGCCGACGCCCGCGCCATCACCCGGAACGGACTCACCACCGCGCTGCCCGCCGCCCTGGACCGGGGCGAGTTCTTCATCGAGTACCAGCCGCTGGTGCACCTCGGCGACGGCAGCGTGAGCGGCGCGGAGGCACTGGTGCGCTGGCTGCACCCGCAGCACGGTGTCCTCGGCCCCGACCGTTTCATCCCGCTCGCCGAGCACACCGGACTGATCGTGCCGCTCGGCCGCTGGGTCCTGGAGCAGTCGGTGCGCCAGGCCCGCACCTGGCAGGAACGGTATTCCGGCTCGGGCCCGCTCCGCGTCAACGTCAATCTCTCGCCGTGCCAGCTGACCCATCCCGGCCTGGTCCAGGACACGGTCGACATTCTGGAACGCGAAGGTCTCGACGCACAGGCGCTGTGCCTGGAGGTCACCGAGTCCGCGCTGATCGGCGCGGACGACGACCTGCTCAAACCACTGCGCAGGCTCGCCGAGATGGGCGTCGACATCGCCCTGGACGACTTCGGCACCGGTTACTCGAATCTCGCCAACCTCCGTCGTCTGCCGGTCAGCATCCTCAAGCTGGACCGATCCTTCACCCGGAGCATGCAGCAGTTCCCGGCGGATCCGGTCGACCTGAAGATCGTCGAGGGCATCGTCGCCCTGGCCCACAGTCTCGACCTCGCGGTCACGGTCGAGGGCGTGGAGACCGGCGCCCAGGCCGAACAGCTGCGGATACTGGGCTGCGACACCGCCCAGGGCTGGTACTACGCCCGTCCGGGACCGCCGGAGCGGCTGCACGACCTGGCGCTCGTCGACGCGGTCGGCTGAACGCCTTCGCGCGGCGCGGTCTCCCGGAACGGAGACGGCGCCGCGCCGCGGTGTCAGGCCGCCGGCCTGCTGTCCCGGCCGGCCTGCCACACCGCCCGGCACCCCGGCCCGGCGCACAAGCCCGCCGCGATTCGCCCGGTGTACATGGCCCGGCCCGGCCGTCGGCCACGACCGGTGTGCTGTGTGGCCCGGTACGGCCGTGACGGCCGATCGTGGGAGCCGCTGCCGGGACGCCTCGCGCGCCCGGCCCTCCCTATGCCTCACTGACCGTATGCCTCATTGACGGAACGCACCTCTCACAGATGGAGCCGAGACGGAATGAGTACGGAACTTCAGGGCAGGACCGCCGTCGTCACCGGAGCCAGCAAGGGCATCGGGCTCGCGGTCACGGAGGCGCTGGCCGGCGCGGGCGCGACGGTGATCGCGGGCTCCCGCGGCACGTCCGAGGGCCTCGACGCCCTGGTCGGGAAGGGGAACGTCACCTGGGTGCCGGTCGACCTCACCGAGTCCGACGCCGCCGGGCGGCTCGTCGAGGCGGCGGCCGGGCGGATCGACGTGCTGGTCAACAACGTGGGGTCGGCCCCGGCCCGCACCCGCGGCTTCCTGTCGGTGACCGACGAGGAATGGCGGCGCACCGTCGATCTGAACCTGCTCGCGGCCGTACGGGTCACCCGTGCGGCCCTGCCGGCGATGCTCGCCGCCGGACAGGGCTCGGTCGTGACGATCGGCTCGGTCAACGCGACCCTGCCCGACCCCCTCGTGATCGACTACAGCGCGGGCAAGGCCGCCCTGGTCGCGTTCTCCAAGGCACTGTCGAAGGAGGTCGGCCCGAAGGGCATCCGGGTCAACACCGTGAGCCCCGGCCCGGTGGAGACCGACCTGTGGCTCGGCGGCGGGGGAGTGGCGGCGACGGTCTCGGCCGCCGCGGGGCTCACCCCCGACGACGTGGTCGCCCAGGCGTCGGGCGCGACCGTCACCGGCCGCTTCTCCAAGCCGTCGGAGGTGGCCGACCTGGTTCTCTTCCTCGCCGGAGACCGCTCGCGCAACATCACCGGCAGCGACTTCGTCATCGACGGAGGCTTCATCCCGACGTGGTGAACCCGACGTGGTGAACCCGACGTGGTGAACCCGATGCGGCGAGCCCGACGTGGTGACCCCGATGTGGCGGACCCGGCGTGTTGAGCCTCGACGTGGTGACCCCGGCGCGGGGACCCCGATGTGGTGAACCCGTCGTGGTGAGCCCGATGCGGCGACCCCGGCGCGGAGACCACGATGTGGTGAACCCGATGTGGTGACCCCGGCGAGGTGAACCCGGCGCGGCGAACCCGATGTGGCGGACCCGACCTGGTGAGCCTCGACGTCGTGGACCCGGCGAGGTGGCCCGGGCCGGGCGTGCTCCGGCGGCCCAGCGCGCCAGGGTGCGGCCGCCGTCAGTGTTCCAGCAGCATCCGCTGAAGCTCCCGGGCCGCCCGCGGCGGCGCCACATCGCTGCGGTGCGCCAGCGCGATCGTCCGCTCCAGACCGGGCCGGGCCAGCGGGGTCACCCGCAGGCCCGGCCCGGACCGGGCGGCCACCATCCGCGGTACGACGGCCACGCCGAGGCCCGCCCGGACGAAGCCCAGGACCGCGTCCATCTCGCCGCCCTCGACCGCGAAGTCGGGTTCGAAGCCCTCGGCGCGACAGGCCGCGACGGTCAGTTCACGCAGGTCGTAGCCGTGCCGGAACATCACCAGACGCTCGCCCTCCAGATCGGCGACGCGCACCGTGCGGCGGCTGCCGCCACCCCCGGGCGCGGGGGCCTCCGGCGAGGACACCACGACGAGGTCCTCGCGCAGCAACTCCACCGTGGTCAGCGCGGGGGACGGGGTGGGCAGGGGCAGGACGACCAGGGCGAGGTCGAGGGCGCCGCGCGCGAGTTCCCGTACGAGATCGTGCGAGCCGCCCTCCTCGATCAGCAGACGGATGCCTGGATAGCGGTCGTGGAAGGCGCGCAGTACGTCCGGCAGCAGGCCCGTGCACAGGCTGGGGGTCGCGCCGAGCCGCACCCGGCCGCTGCGCAGCTGGGCCAGTTCCTGCACCTCCTGCCGGGCCGTGTCCGCGTCCGCGAGGATGCGCCGGGCCAGCGGCAGCAGCGCCTCGCCCGCGTCGGTGAGGGTGATGTTCCCGCGCGCCCGCTGGAACAGGTCCGCGCCCAACTCCCGCTCCAGCGCCTTGATCTGCTGGGACAGCGAGGGCTGCGCGACATGCACCAGTTCGGCGGCCCGGGTGAAATGCCGGGTCTCCGCGACGGCCACGAAGTACTGGAGCTGCTGGAACTGCACCCTTCGACGATAGCTCACGCCTATGGAAACGAGCCGGACCATGTCTTGGACTGATCGGATCCCCGCGACCTAGCGTTCTGTCCCATGGCTTTGGCAACGCGGACGGACCGACGGCCGTCCATGGCACGCACCGTGTGGGACAGCTCCGTCGGCAAGAAGACCGTGATGGCCGTCAGCGGCCTGATCATGCTGCTCTACCTGGTCGCCCACATGATCGGGAATCTGAAGATCTACTTCGGCGCGGGCGAGTTCAACCACTACGCCCACTGGCTGCGCACCGTCGGCGAACCCTTCATGCACTACGAGTGGACGCTGTGGCTCATCCGGGTGGTGCTGGTCGTCGCCGTGGTCGCGCACGCCATGTCCGCCTACCAGCTCAGCCGGCGTGACATCAGGGCGCGCCCCAGCAAGTACGTGCACAAGAAGCGGGGCGCGAGCTACGCCACCCGCACGATGCGCTGGGGCGGGATCATCCTCGGCCTGTTCATCGTCTGGCACCTCCTCGACCTGACCACCGGCACGGTGCACCCCGGCGGCTTCCAGGAGGGCCACCCGTACCAGAACGTCGTGGACACCTTCTCCACCTGGTACGGCAACGTCGTCTACATCGTCGCGATGCTCGCGCTCGGTCTGCACATCCGGCACGGCTTCTGGAGCGCGGCCCAGACCCTCGGGGCCGGCAGCCGCAGCCGCGACCGTGCCCTGAAGACCATCGCCAACGTCCTCGCGCTGCTGCTCACGGCGGGCTTCGTCGCCGTACCCGTGGGCGTCATGACCGGAGTGGTGAGCTGAACATGAACACTGAATACGCCCACTTCACGACCGGGGAGCCCCTCGCCGACACCAAGGCGCCCGCAGGTCCGGTCAACGAGCGCTGGGACAAGCGCCGTTTCGAGGCCAAGCTGGTCAACCCGGCCAACCGCCGCAAGCACACCGTGATCGTCGTCGGCACCGGGCTCGCGGGCGGCTCCGCGGGCGCCACGCTCGCCGAACAGGGCTACCACGTCGTCCAGTTCTGCTACCAGGACTCCCCGCGCCGCGCCCATTCCATCGCCGCGCAGGGCGGCATCAACGCCGCGAAGAACTACCGCAACGACGGCGACTCCGTCCACCGGCTCTTCTACGACACCGTCAAGGGCGGCGACTTCAGGGCCCGCGAGTCCAACGTCCACCGCCTCGCGCAGATCTCGGTCGAGATCATCGACCAGTGCGTCGCCCAGGGCGTGCCCTTCGCGCGCGAGTACGGCGGCCTGCTCGACACCCGCTCCTTCGGCGGCGTCCAGGTGTCCCGCACCTTCTACGCCCGCGGCCAGACCGGCCAGCAACTCCTGCTAGGCGCCTACCAGGCGCTGTCCCGGCAGATCGCCGCCGGCAACATCGAGATGCACCCGCGCACCGAGATGCTGGACCTGATCGTGGTCGACGGACGGGCGCGTGGCATCGTGGCCCGCGACCTGATCACCGGCAGGATCGACACGTACTACGCGGACGCCGTCGTCCTGGCGAGCGGTGGCTACGGCAACGTCTTCTACCTGTCGACGAACGCGATGAACTCCAACGCCACCGCGATCTGGCGGGCCCACCGGCGTGGCGCGTACTTCGCCAACCCCTGCTTCACCCAGATCCACCCCACCTGCATCCCGCGCACCGGCGACCACCAGTCGAAGCTGACGCTGATGAGCGAGTCGCTGCGCAACGACGGCCGGATCTGGGTGCCGAAGGCACACGGCGACACCCGTCCGCCGAACGAGATCCCCGAGGACGAGCGCGACTACTACCTGGAGCGCATCTACCCGTCCTTCGGCAACCTCGTGCCCCGCGACATCGCCTCCCGCGCCGCCAAGAACGTCTGCGACGAGGGCAGGGGAGTGGGCCCCGGCGGCCAGGGCGTCTACCTCGACTTCGCGGACGCCATCCGGCGCATGGGCCGCGAGGCGGTCGAGGAGAAGTACGGCAACCTCTTCGACATGTACGCCCGGATCACCGCCGAGGACCCGTACACCGTGCCCATGCGGATCTACCCCGCCGTGCACTACACGATGGGCGGACTGTGGGTCGACTACGACCTCCAGACCACGGTCCCGGGCCTGTTCGCGATCGGAGAGGCCAACTTCTCCGACCACGGCGCGAACCGGCTCGGCGCCTCCGCCCTGATGCAGGGCCTCGCGGACGGCTACTTCGTCCTGCCGTCGACGATCAACGACTACCTCGCCCGCAACCCGCACCGCGCCGGCGACGACGAGCTGAGCGACGAACATCCCGCCGTTCAGGAGGTCTTGGCCGAGACCGAGGACCGGCTGCGGCTCCTCCTCGCCGTCGACGGCGACCGCACCCCCGACTCCTTCCACCGCGAACTCGGCGAGCTCATGTGGGAGTTCTGCGGCATGGCCCGCACGGAGAGCGGGCTGCGCAAGGCGCTGGAACGCATCCCGCAGATCCGCGAGGAGTTCTGGCGGCGCATCAAGGTGCCCGGCAGCGGAGAGGAGTTCAACCAGTCCCTGGAGAAGGCCAACCGGATCGTCGACTACCTCGAACTCGCCGAGCTGATGTGCCTCGACGCGCTGAACCGCGCCGAGTCCTGCGGCGGCCACTTCCGCGAGGAGTCCCAGACCCCGGACGGCGAGGCTGCCCGCCGGGACGAGGAGTTCTCGTACGCGGCCGCCTGGGAGTTCACCGACGCCGGCACCGCGCCCGTCCTGCACAAGGAAGACCTGGTCTTCGAGTACGTCCACCCCACCCAGCGGAGCTACGCATGAAGCTCACCCTGCGCGTCTGGCGGCAGAAGAACGCCGACGCCGACGGAGCGATGTCCACGTACGAGGTGGACGGCATCTCGGCCGACATGTCCTTCCTGGAGATGCTCGACACCCTCAACGAGGAACTCATCCTGAGCGGCGACGACCCCGTCGCCTTCGACCACGACTGCCGCGAGGGCATCTGCGGCGCCTGCAGCCTGGTCATCAACGGAGACGCGCACGGCCCCGAGCGCACCACCACCTGCCAGCTGCACATGCGCTCCTTCCGCGACGGCGACACGATCGACATCGAGCCGTGGCGGGCCGCCGCCTTCCCGGTCGTGAAGGACCTCGTGGTCGACCGTTCCGCCTTCGACCGCATCATCCAGGCCGGCGGCTACATCACGGCCCCGACCGGCGCCGCGCCCGAGGCACACGCCACCCCCGTCCCGAAGCCCGACGCCGACTTCACCTTCGAGCACGCCGAGTGCATCGGCTGCGGTGCCTGCGTGGCGGCCTGCCCGAACGGCGCCGCGATGCTGTTCACCTCGGCCAAGATCAATCACCTGAACGTGCTGCCACAGGGCGCCCCCGAGCGGGAGACCCGGGTGCTCGACATGGTGGCGCGGATGGACGACGAGGGCTTCGGAGGCTGCACCCTCGCCGGGGAGTGCGCGACCGCCTGCCCGAAGGGCATCCCGCTGGTCTCCATCACCAGCATGAACAAGGAGTGGCTGCGCGCCACCCGCAAGCAGGGCAGGCGTTAGCCGCAAAGTCGTTCGCCGTACGGTGCGGACGGGCGGGACCGGGTGTGGTGCTCATACCCGGTCCCGTCTCGCTTTTCCGGGGCACCCCTGTCATTCAACAACCTCACATCCGCCCTCCTGGCACTGGTCACGCGCACGCCAACCGGCGTCGGAAGAACAGGAGCGCGCAGACCGTTCGGATCCGGCCTGCCTCCCCCGAGCTACCGACTCCGTTCGAGCAGGGGGTACCCCCTCCGCCGAACCGGCCCGTGACCAGGAGAGTGCCATGACCGGCGTTTCCACCCTCGACAGCCCGACCCAGCCCGTCGCCCCCACCCGCTACACCGTCACCCTGGCCCACGACGAGGCCGATGTCCGGGCCGCGCAGCGGCTGCGCCACGACGTCTTCGCCGGGGAGATGGGCGCCCTCCTGAACACCCCGCAGCCCGGTCTCGACATCGACGCCTTCGACGCGTACTGCGACCACCTGCTGGTCCGCGACACGGAGACCGGCCAGGTCGTCGGCACCTACCGGCTGCTGCCGCCCGAGCGTGCCGCGATCGCCGGACGGCTCTACTCGGAGAGCGAGTTCGACCTCGGGCCGCTGGCCGGAATCCGCTCCGGGCTGGTCGAGGTCGGCCGCTCCTGCGTCCACCCCGACCACCGCGACGGCGCGGTCATCGGCCTGATCTGGGCCGGGATAGCCCGCTACATGATCGACGGCGGCCACGAATGGCTCGCCGGCTGCTGCTCCATACCGCTCGCCGACGGCGGCACGCTGGCCGCGGGCACCTGGGACCGGGTGCGGGCCAAGCACCTGGCGCCCGAGGAGTTCCGCGTCCGCCCGCTGCTGCCCTGGAGCGCGGAAGGCGTCGCCCGACCCGCCCGCACCGAACTGCCCCCGCTGCTGCGCGGCTATCTGCGTCTCGGCGCCTGGGTGTGCGGCGAGCCCGCGCTCGACGCGGACTTCGGCGTCGCCGACATGTACGTGCTGCTGTCGATGAGCCGGGTCAACCCGCGCTACCTCCGCCACTTCCTCTCGCTCGTCCCCGCCTGATGAGCACGACCCGCGCCGGAGCACCGCGTCTCACGGTCGTCCGCCGTCCCCGGTACGGCGGAGGGCCGCGAGCGGTGGTGCTCCCCGGAGCCGTCCCCGCGCCACGGCGGCCCGCCGCCGGCCCCATCCGGGGGACCAGCGCCTGGCTGCCCACCGCTCCCTGCTCGCCGCGCGGCTGCGTGGAGTCCGTACGGCCCTGGACGGGCGTGCCGCGCGCCGTCCTGCGGCTGACGGCGCTCCTGGTCGTGGTCTTCCTCGGGATCGCCCTGATCCCGCTGGCCGGACGGCTGCGGGCGGTGCGGCGGGACCGGTGGATCCGCCGCTGGTGCCTCGCCGTGGTGCACACGGCCGGGGTCCGCACGCGGATCACCGGGGCCGCCCGTCCCACCGGCGGAATGCTGATCGTGGCCAACCACATCTCGTGGCTGGACATCCCGTTGCTCGCCGCCGTGCGTCCGGCGCGGATGGTCGCCAAGACCGAGGTGCGCGGCTGGCCCCTGCTGGGCGGACTGGCGGCCCGCGGCGGCACCCTCTTCATCGACCGCGACCGGTTGCGCGCCCTGCCCGGCACGGTGGAGCGGATCGCCGGGACCCTGCGCGGCGGCTCGGCCGTCGCAGCGTTCCCCGAGGGCAGTACCTGGTGCGGCCGGGCCCGGGGGCGCTACCGCCGGGCCCTCTTCCAGGCCGCGCTGGACGCCGGTGTGCCGGTCCAGCCGGTGCGCATCCGGTACCGGTTCGCCGACGGGGCGGCGAGCACCGCGCCCGCCTTCGTCGGCGAGGACTCGCTGCCGGCCTCGCTGTGGCGGGTGGTGTCGGCGCGCGGCCTGGTGGCCGAGGTCGTCGTGCGGCCCCCGCTGCCGCCCGGCAGCCACCCCGACCGCCGCGCCCTGGCCGAAGCGGCGCAGGGGGGTGGACACAGCCCCGGCTCATGCTCCGGGGCGCACCCCTGACATCCGAGGGCCCCGCCAGGGCCTGTCCGACCATGCGCGTCGGATCGGGCCGCGGCGTCCGGTGCCGTGCATCGCGAGAGGGAGGGTCGCCCTCGTACCGGGCGTACTCGGGCGTGCCCGACAACGCGGCGTGGGGGTCCCCCCTGCTCGAAGAGCTTGGGGGAGTGCGGTGCCAGGCGTCGCGCGCCGGCGGGAATGGTCGGACAGGCCCTAGCGGAGTCGCCCGAGCGCCCGGGCGAGGTACGGTGCCGTCCGTCCGGCCGCCTTCGCCACTCGCTCGGGAGGCCCGGCGGCCACGATCCGGCCGCCCTCGTCGCCCCCGCCGGGGCCCAGGTCGATGACCCAGTCGGCGCCCGCCACGACCGTCATGTCGTGCTCCACCACCACGACGGTGTGACCGGCGTCCACCAGACCGTGCAACTGGCCCATCAGCACCTCGACATCGGCCGGATGCAGTCCCGTCGTCGGCTCGTCGAGCAGATAGAAGGTGTGCCCCCGGCGAACCCGCTGCAACTCGCCGGCCAGCTTGATGCGCTGGGCCTCACCGCCCGACAACTCCGTGGCGGGCTGCCCGAGTCGCAGATAGCCGAGGCCCACGTCGAGCAGTGTGTCGAGGCTGCGCGTGACGGCGGGAGTGTCCGTCTCGGCGAAGAACCGCGCCGCCGCCTCGACCGTCATGTCCAGGATCTGCGCGATGTTCCGTCCCCGGTACGTCACTTCGAGGGTCTCGGGGTTGTACCGCGCGCCTCCGCAGTCCGGACACGGGGCGTACGTACTGGGCAGGAACAGCAGCTCCACACTGACGAAGCCCTCGCCCTGACAGGTCTCGCAGCGCCCTCCCCCGGAGGAGGCGCCCCCGGCCACGTTGAACGAGAACCGTCCCGCACCGTAGCCGCGCGCCCTGGCCTCCTCCGTCGCGGCGAACACCTTGCGCACGACGTCGAACAGCCCTGTGTACGTCGCCAGATTGGAGCGGGGCGTACGGCCGATGGGCTTCTGGTCGACACTGACCAGCCGGCCGACTCCCGCCAACTCCTCGGTCACCTCGCCGATCAGCGTGGACTTCCCCGAGCCGGAGACCCCGGTGACGGCGGTGAACACACCGAGCGGGAACTCGGCGGTCACCCCGCACAGATTGTGCCGGGTCACCGGGCCGACCCTCACGTGCCCCCGGGGCGGGCGCACCGGGCGCGCCGGAGCAGGGGAGCGGTCGAACAGGAAGCGCGCCGTCGCGGACTCCCGCGCGCCCTCCAGTCCGGCGACCGGGCCGCTGTGCAGGACCCGGCCGCCGTGCTCCCCGGCGTGCGGGCCCACGTCGACCAGCCAGTCCGCGCCGCGCACGACATCGAAGTGGTGCTCGACGACGAACACCGAGTTGCCCGCCGCCTTCAGCCGCTCCAGTACGGTGAGCAGAGCCTCCGTGTCGGCCGGGTGCAGTCCGGCGGACGGCTCGTCGAGGACGTACACCACACCGAAGAGCCCGGAACGCAACTGCGTGGCCAGGCGCAGCCGTTGGAGTTCGCCCGCCGAGAGGGTGGGGGTGGCCCGGTCGAGGCTGAGGTAGCCGAGTCCGAGCTCGACGACGGGCAAGATGCGGGAGGTGAGGTCCTCGGTCAGGACACGGACGGTCTCGGAGTCTCCCGTGAGGGACTTCGCGAGCTCGACCAGCGGCAGCGCGGCCAGTTCTGCGATGTTCCGCCCCGCGAACGTCACGGCCAGCGCCTCCGGCCGCAGCCTGCTGCCGTCGCACCCCGGGCAGGGAGCAGCGGCGAGGAACAGCTCCGCCTTTGCCCGCAGGGTGGCGCTCTTCGTGTCGGAGAAGGTCTTCAGCACATAGCGCCGGGCGCTCATGTACGTGCCCTGGTAGGGGCGTTGGATCCGCTCGGCGTCGCGCACCGGATGCACGGTGACGACCGGCTGCTCGTCCGTGAACAGGATCCACTCCCGCTCCGCGGCGGGCAGTTCGCGCCAGGGCCGGTCCACGTCGTACCCGAGCGTGTCGAGGATGTCCCGCAGGTTCTTGCCCTGCCAGGCCCCCGGCCAGGCGGCGATCGCGCCCTCGCGGATCGACAGCGACGGATCGGGGACGAGCAACTCCTGCGTCGTACGGTGCACTTGACCGAGACCATGGCACTCGGGACACGCCCCGGCCGCCGTGTTCGGCGAGAACGCGTCCGAGTCGAGCCGCTCGGCGCCCGCCGGATACTCACCCGCGCGCGAGAACAGCATCCGCAGCGAGTTGGACAGATTGGTGACCGTGCCCACGGACGAGCGCGAGGTCGGCGAAGACCTGCGCTGCTGAAGGGACACCGCAGGCGGCAGACCGGTGATCTCCCCGACCTTGGGCGCCCCCACCTGATGAATCAGCCGCCGCGCGTACGGGGCGACCGACTCGAAGTACCGCCGCTGCGCCTCCGCGTAGATCGTCCCGAAGGCCAGCGACGACTTCCCGGACCCCGACACACCGGTGAACACCACGAGGACGTCCCTGGGGATGTCGACGTCCACACCCCGCAGATTGTGCTCCCGGGCACCGCGGACGCGGACATAGGAGTCGTGGGGGCGGCCGTCGGGGATGGGCATCGGCGGGACTCCTGTGGGCGGCCCGGTACCGCGGGCCGGTGGGCCGCGGCCTGGGCGTCGGTGGGGCACGGGGCAAACCCCACGATTCTAGGCCGTGGTCGGTCCCGCGACCCGGGCGAGGCGCCGACGGGGGTCCCGGAGGGCGGTCCGGCCGGGCTCGGAGCCACCGTGGACGCGTCCGCGCCGGTCAGGACGGCACGTCCTCCAGGTCCAGGAGCTGTTGCTTGCGTTCCAGGCCCCCGGCATAACCCGTGAGCGCGCCGCTCGCGCCGATCACGCGGTGGCAGGGGCGGACGATCAGCAGCGGGTTCGCCCCGATCGCGGTACCGACGGCACGGACCGCGGCCCTGGACGCGCCGATCCGCGCGGCGATCTCTCCGTAGCTGAGCGTGGTGCCGTACGGGATGGTCTCCAGGGCCTTCCAGACGCGCCGCTGGAAGTCGCTGCCGCTCGTCACGTACTCGATGTCGAAGGCGGTCAGCCGGCCGCCGAAGTACGAGCGCAGCTGGGAGACGATCTCCCGGAAGGCCTCCGGGTCCTCGCGCCAGCCGTCCTGGACGACCGCGCCGTACTTCTGGTCCGGCACGGACAGCGCGGCGAGCGCGGTGCCGCCCTTCGCGGTGACCGACTCCTCACCCACCAGCAGCAGTCGGCCGAGCGGGCTGTCCATGGTCGTGTAGACCGTCATCGGTCCGGTCCTTTCCGAGGTCTCACAGCGTGTTCACCCTCAACAGTGCGCCCCGCGGCACATTGCGTCCGGCGGGATTCGGACAGAGCGCTGAGCGAGCGCTGCGGGAACGTCGTACGGGACCCGGCCCCACCTGTTGAGGTCGCGCCGGGGACGGTACGGGCACACGATCGAAGTCGACCACTCCGCACGGCCCAGGAGTCCACATGGTCTGGATCCCGCAGATCTCCGACCTCGTCGACCGGCTCGGCGCCGCCGAGCTCGCCGACGCCCTGCGCGACCCGGCGTCGGCCACCGTACCCGTCGCCCTGGACGACCCGGAGGCGGGCCGGATCAGCGGTGTCGGTGTCCTGGCCGCCTGGCTGGCCGTGCAGGACACCTGGCGGGCGGAGCGGAAGGCGGAGATCGAGGAGGTCGCCACCACGCTCGGTGAGGGGCGGGCCGTGGGTGAATGGGTCGTACACCTGGAGGGCCCGGAGGGCGAGCGCATCGGGCTGCCCGTGGCCGCCGCCGTGGACCCCGCCTCCCCGCTGCCGGTGCGGATCCACCACTCCCGCCTGCCGCTGCTCGGCCGGCATGTCGTGCGCCGCCCGATGGTGCCGCCGGACCCGCAGGCGCACCTCTCCGACGTGGTGGGCGCCTACAAGGCCGCGCTCGACGCGGGGGACACGGCGGCCGTCGTCGCCGCGTTCGCGCCGGACGGCTCCTTCCGCGGGCCCAACGGTGACGTGTACCGGCACACCGGGACCAAGGAGCTGACAGAGCTCTACGACGCCTTCTTCTCCGCGGGCGGTGGCATCCCGCTCAAGCTGTGCACCGTGACGGACGACGGCACCCGCAGCGCGTTCGAGTACATCTGCGACCGCTGGGGCGACGCCGATCTGCCGCCGCAGCCGGGCCTCGCGGTGTGCGCCCGGGGCGGCGATGGCCTGATCGCGTCGGCGCGGGTGTACGACGACGTGGAAGCCCCCGTGGAGTAGGGCTGCGAGGCGCTCGTGGCGGGCAGGGATCTGTCCTCGGAGCTCCCCACCCCCACTGGCACGAATCCAGGAGTGAGCATGCAGTACGTGAAGCTCGGTTCGACGGGTCTGGACGTCTCCCGGATCTGCCTGGGCTGCATGAGTTTCGGCCTGCCCGACCGAGGTGTCCACGAATGGACCCTCGACGAGGAGGCCTCGCGCCCGTTGATCCGGCAGGCACTGGAGGCCGGGATCACCTTCTTCGACACGGCGAACGTGTACTCGGACGGCACCAGTGAGGAGATCGTCGGACGCGCGCTCGCCGAGTTCGCGCGCCGCGACGAGATCGTCATCGCCAGCAAGGTCCACGGCGCGATGCACGAGGGCCCCAACGGCCGTGGCCTGTCGCGCAAGGCGATCATGACGGAGATCGACAACAGTCTGCGCCGCCTCGGCACCGACTACGTCGACCTCTACCAGATCCACCGCTTCGACCGCCGCACCCCCGTCGAGGAGACGATGGAGGCCCTCCACGACGTGGTCAAGGCGGGCAAGGCCCGTTACATCGGGGCGAGTTCGATGTACGCGTGGGAGTTCTCCAAGGCCCAGTACACGGCCGAACTGCACGGCTGGACCCGGTTCGTCTCCATGCAGAACCACTACAACCTCCTCTACCGCGAGGAGGAGCGCGAGATGCTGCCGCTCTGCGCCGACCAGGGTGTCGGCGTCCTGCCGTGGAGCCCGCTCGCCCGCGGCCGGCTCACCCGCGACTGGGACACGGCCACCGAACGCAGCCGCAACGACGAGTTCGGCCGGAACCTGTACCAGGACGGCGACCGCGAGATCGTCGACGCGGTCGCACGCATCGCCGCCGAGCGGCAGGTGCCGCGCGCCAGGATCGCGCTTGCCTGGCTGCTGGGGCGCGGCACGGTGACCGCGCCCATCGTCGGCGCCACCAAACCGCTGCACATCGAGGACGCGGTCGCCTCCCTCGACGTGGAGCTCTCGGACAAGGAGATCGAGGCGATGGAACAGCCGTACACGCCCCGGGCGATCAGCGGTCACTGACGAGCGGGAGCGGCCACAGCGCCGACTGAGACCGGGCCCGCCACACCGAGTCGGCCGTCACCGATGCGCTTGTCGCGGCGCCCGAGCACCCGGCGCCCGGCATGACCGCGCCGGCCGCCTCCGCGCCGGCCGCCTCCGCGCCCGCCGCCTCCGCGCCGGCCGGCACCGCGCCCAACGTCACCGCGTCGGCCGCCATGGCGCCCGTCACCCCATCGGGCGCACGACGGCCGGCGTCTCCGGGACGGGTGGCACGGTCACGATGGCCGGCCCACGGTGAAGGCTCCGCGCCGGCCCACCGTGAAGGCTCTGCGTCGGCCCACGGTGAATGCTCCACGCCGGCCCGCCGCGAAGGTTCCGCGCCGCCCCGTCGGAACCTGGGAGATCGGCGCCCGAGCGACAGGAATTCCGTGCGGAAAGGCGCTCGGATGAGCGCATGAGAGCGCTCCCATTGCGGAGACTTCGGACGGATGGTAGATCCTTCGGGTTTCCGAATTCCTTTTAGCGCGAGCTTGACTGACATTTGGTCAATATCCGGGGACGGCGCCGCATTAGGAGAAAATCAGGGATCGCTTGTTCCTGCTCGCCGCCCTGTGCAAAGGTGTGCGTTGTCGGCGTGCAGACAATATTGGCTTCGCTCTGCGCGCGTGCGGCGCGCCCGCTCCCCCTCGCCCGAAAGGGCCGTCAGAGGTGGTCGTTCGCGGCGTCACCCCCCATGGGTAGACCCTCCGGCTCCGTCGGGCGGTCTACATGCCCATTGGTATGGACTATTTGCCACGCTACCTTTGGGAGGAAAGCGGACGTGAATGACGGAACGCTGTCTCATTCGTCTGACCCCGACCGCTTGTTCGAGGTGTCGGATGAGCGGCTCGCGGCCGAGCTGAAGAGCCAGGGAGGCACGCCCGCGAACTATCCCGTCGGAGAACTACTGGACCGCCACTGGGAGGCGGTGTTCTCTTACGCGCGGCTGTGCACCGACGGCGTACGTCCCGCCGGAATGCTCACCACTGCCTCATTCACGCGCCTGTTCGGGGATTCTCTGCACCAGGGCGGTCCGAGTGCCGCGTGGCGGCCTCAGCTGCTCGTCACCGTCCGCCGCATAGCGGCCGAGTGGCTCACGGACCCGCGGCGCGAACTGCTCGATCCCGGACTCCTCGCCGAAGCGGACCGGGAGGACCGTGAGGACCGGGCGGCGGCACGACTGCTTCCGCCGGAGGGCAGGCGCCTGATCTCCCGGGCGTTCCAGCGGCTGCCCGAACCGGCCCGCTGCCTGCTGTGGCACGGGGAGGTGGAGGCCGAACAACTGGACGTGCCCGCCGCCCTGTTGGGGATCTTTCCGGAGGACGCGGCCACCGAACTGGAGCGGGCCAGGGAACGCCTGCGCCAGGGCTGCCTGGAGATCCACCACGAACTCGCCCCCGGGGACGAGTGCCGCCGCTACCACCGCATGCTCGACGTCTCCTTCCGGCGCGGCGGCGCCGACCTCGACCCCGACCTGCGGCGCCACATGGACGAATGCGGCCACTGCCGGTACGCGGCCGACCAGTTGAGCCAGTTCAACGGCGATCTCGCCGTCCCGCTCGCCGAGGCGGTGCTCGGCTGGGGTGCCCGCGACTACGCGGCATCCCGGCAGGCGCGGGCCGCCGCCGGCGCGGAGGCGGACCGAGAGCCGGGGACCGGCCGGACGGACCAGGACGCGACTTTCGCCGACGGAGCGACGGCCGCCGGGAGTTGGCCGAATGCCGAGACCGCCCGCATCGTCGAGTTCCAGCCCGAGGCCGACGCCGTACGCCCACCGGGCCTTCCGCCGCGCACCCCGCCGAACGCTCCGCCGCACACCGGCACACCGCCCACGGCCCAGGCGGCCGCGCCGCAACCGGCCGGCCCCTCCCACCGGGGCGCGCCCGCACCCGGCGGAGGCACCCGCCCCTCCCGCCGCCGAGGTACGCCGCTCTCCGGCGTCGGCACGCGCTCCTCCCGCAGGGCCACAGGGCACAAGGCCCCCCGGCGCGCTCCGGGGCGCCGAAGCGTCGCCCTCGCCGTGCTGACCGTCAGCGCGCTGATCCTGGTCCCGCTGGTCCTGTGGACATCCCACGCGGACCCCGGCGTCCAGAGCGGTACGGCCGACGGCAGCCACTCCTCCGCGGCACCGAGTCGGCGTACGAACCCGTCCTGGGTCGGGACCGGCGAGCAGAAGGACGGCGCCGCGCGCGGCCGGCTGCGCAACGCCGCGACCGGGTTGTGTGTCGGTATCGCCGGAACCGCGCCGGCGAGCGGTGTGGAGACCCGGCTCATCGCGTGCTCGTCGGAGGCTGCGACGGAATGGTCGTACGCGGCGGACGGGCTGTTGCGCGACGCGGCCCACCCCGATCTGTGCCTCGACTCGCACCTCGGCTACTCAGTCCAACTGGCCTCCTGTACGGGCCCGTCGCAGCCCGCCACCAAGAACGTCCGCTACGACTTCACCCTCCAGGGCATGCTCGTGCCCCGCTGGAACCAGGATCTCGCCCTCGCCCCCGCGTCGGCCGAGGGGGAGTCGGCGCTCGTCCTCAAGCTCCGTACGGACGAACCCATCCAGCACTGGACGTTCGACACCTCGTCCCCCTCGCTCCAACTGGAAGTCGTCAACTGGGACTCCACGACCGGCGACGCGAAGGGCTCCACGACCCGGGACCGGTCCACGGCCTCGACGTCACCGGCACCCACCGCCACCCGGACACCCACCTCGACGCCGTCGGCTGCGGGTCGGTCCACGTCGACCGCGGCTGCCTCCGACGGCTCCTGCTCCTCCCTCTCCGCCTACTGTCCGGGGGGCGGGCACGACGGCTCGGTCCGGGACGGCGGATACGGTACGGGCTCCGGCACCGGCGGCTACGGATCGTTCGGCGGAGGAGGCGACGGAGGCCGCCGGTGATGCAGTGACGCGGTGACGAGGTGACGCGGTGGCTCCGAGGGGCGCTGCCGGTCTCCTGCCTTCGGGCCGTCAGGACGTCGCGGTGCCGGGGGACTTGGCGCCCGAGCCAGCCGTGCCCAGGAAGTCGGCCCAGCCGCCGAGCGGTGACTGCCCGGGGCTGAGTGTGCGCAACTTCCGCAGGACCGCCGGGTCCTGGGCCTCCAGCCACTGAACGAGCTGGCGGAAGGACACCATGCGGACGTCGTCGTGGGCCGCCATACGCGAGATGGCCTCTTCGACGGCGTCCATGTAGATGCCGCCGTTCCAGCGCTCGAAATGGTTGCCGATGAAGAACGGGGCCCGGTTGCTCTCGTAGGCCCGCCGGAAGCCGGCGAGGTAGCTGTCGCGGGCCTGGGCGCGCCAGGCGTCGTACCGGGTGCGGTCGCCGAGCGGGTTGGCGTTCGATTGGTTGGCCATCAGGTTGTAGTCCATCGACAGGACCTGGAACGAGTGGCCGGGGAAGGGAATGGACTGGAGCGGGAAGTCCCAGATCTTGCCGCCCAGTACCTTCCCGGGCCACATCTGGAGTCCGCCGGGCGAGCTGGCGTCGTACTTCCAGCCGAGAGCGGCGGCGGTCGGCAGCAGATTCGACTGACCCTCCAGACAGGGGGTCCGGCCGCCGGTCAGCTCCTTCTCGTAGTCGAAGGGCAACGGTTCCAGGTCGGTGAAGCCGGTGTTGGTCCGCCACTCGGTGACGAACTTCTTCGCCTGCTCGATCTCGCTGCGCCACTCGGCGGGCGACCAGCGGCGGACCCCGTCCGGGCCGCAGAAGTGACCGTTGAAGTGGGTGCCGATCTCGTGGCCCTCCAGCCAGGCCGCGCGTATCTGCTGGAGCGTCGCGTGGATGTGCCGGTCGGAGAGATAGCCGATCGCGGAGGCGCCGACGGGGTGCTGCGGCGGGTGGTAGAGGTGCTTCTTCGACTCGGGCAGGGCGTAGATGCCACTGAGGAAGAATGTCATCGACGCCCCGTGGTCGGCGGCGACCTTGCGGAAGCGGGAGAAGAGCTTGTTGCTGAGTTCCCCCGCGCCGTCCCACGAGAAGACGACGAACTGCGGGGGGCGTTGGCCGGGCTTCAGGCGCTCCGCCCGCGGCTGCTTCGGCTGCGCTCCGGTGTCCGCGGTGGAGCCGTCGCCGATCGGCTTGACCGGCCGGAACCGCGCCCGGCTGTTCCCGCCGCTGCCCACGGACCAGTCGTTGGCCGAGCAGGCCGACAGGGCTCCCAGCGCGCCCGCCGACGCCGTCGCCGCCAGCAGTCGCCTGCGTGAGACACCGCTCATGATTCTTCCCCCGTTGTTCTTGGTACCGGCCCGGGTCGTGTGGCCGGAGCCTTCGTCCGTTTGCGACGCACCGCTCACCGGGCGCGTCAAACGGTGTGATGCGCGAAGTTCCGGAAAAGGTCGCGCGAACCTGGACGTGTAGCCGTTCCGTGACAAACCCCGCCACCTGGGGGACGGGTGGCGGGGCTGGGGGGAGCGGGACGGCCGTCGTGCCCGTACGGTCAGACGCCGCTTCCGGGGCGGACGACCGTCAGGGAGACCGACGAGGCGTTGCCGGACACGGGCACCGTGCCCCCCGACCACGGCACGGTGAGGGAGTCCCTCTCGTCGGGCGGTGTGACGATCAGCGAGGCGGGCGTCGCCGTATGGGCCCCGCTGATCTCCGGGTTGGAGAAGGTCAGACCCGACCACGCGCTGTGGCCGGGCGCGAGTACGACCGTCGTCGGCGTGCCGGAGGACCGCAGCGGGTCGGGGCCGAGCTGCTTGCCGGACGCGTCGACGAACGCCGCTCCGGGGTAGCCGCGCACGGTGCAGGTGCGTCCGGAGCGGTTGGTCAGCACGATGGGGAAGTTCTCCTGCCCCGCTCCCGGGTCGTTTCTGCCGACCGAGGCGCGCAGTTCCGAGGTGTGGCAGCGGCCGCTGCCGGCGGCGGCGCTCCCCGAGGAGGCCGAGGCGGTTCCGCTCCCTGTTCCGGTCCCTGTTCCCGTCTTCTTCGAGGGGGCGCTCGCGGCCGGGCTCGACGGGCCGGTGGAACCCGCCTTCGTGCTCGTGCCGCCGGAGGCCGGTCCGGCTGTGCCGGGAAGGGTCTTCGGCGCGCTGGTCGGGGTGCCGTTGCCGCAGGCTGCGAGCAGGCCCAGCAGCGCGACACCCGCGAGCAGCGCGGCCCGCCGGGCGGCGGGCGAAGCGTGGTGCGTGGACACCGAGTCGGACCGGTCCGGGTTCGCCACCGTGCGCGGGAAGGTCGACATGTCACCACTCCTTGGATGTCTCCGCACGAGCTCATCGCCCGTGCGCGGGGCGCATTGTGCCCCGTCACTATTCTCGGATGCGCCCGGGGGCCGAAAAGTTCGCGGGACCGCCGACGAATTCCGCCGGGATCGCCCGGCCGGGATCAGGCCTTGAGACGTACGGAGCCGATGACAGCGTCGGCCGTGTCGTCGGCGCCGCTGTCCTGGCGGATCTGGACGTACACCTGGGGCTGCCCGGCGCCGCCCGCCGCGGTGAGCGCCGCCTCGGTGAGGGAACCGTCCTTGCCCGGACAGTCGTCCCAGGTCCGAATCAGCCCGTGCCAACGCGCGCCCGAGTAGGACCGGCTTCCGGCGTAGTGGCACCCGGGGTGCGTGACGGCGCGGATCCCGCCGGTCAGGTCGCCGTGTTCGCTGAGTCCGACGAAGGCTCCGTCGACGCCGGAGCCGAGGTCCTGCCAGCGCTCCAGGTGGTCCGCGACGACGAGACCGGGTTCCGTGCCGTCCTTGAGTCCCAGCGTCCGTGGATTCCACCCGGAGTCGCGCAACTGCCCGCCCCAGCCGGCCGGTACCTCCACCGTGATCCCGCCCGTGCCGTCCGCGACTTGGAGGGTCTTCGCGGCGGGTTCTCGGGTCAGCAGTACGGCGGTGGCGCCGACGGCGCAGGCCACGACGACGCCGGTCAGCGCAAGCAGCGCGGTGCGCCGACGCCGCCGGGACGTGGGGGCGCCCCCGTCCGTGACCTCCCCGGCCAGCCGGTCCAGCTCCGCGGCGAAGGCGGCCGCGGTCGGCCAGCGCCGCTCCCGGTCGGGTTCCATGGCCCGCAGCAGCGCCCGCCCGACGTCCGGGCCGACGTCCGTACGGAGCCGGTCGGGGCGTTCGACCTTGCCGGGCGGGCCCGGAACCGAACCGGTGACGAGATGGTGGCCGAGGGCGCCCAGGCTGTACACGTCGGCCCGTGCGTCGATCCCGGAGCCGGGCTGGGCCTGCTCGGGCGGGGTGTAGCCGGCCGAACCCGCCGCGATGGTGAGTCCGGAGGCCTGGGCCAGGCTCTTGGCCAGCCCGAGGTCGGCCAGCAGCACCCGGTCGGCTCCGCCGGGCGTGGTGCGCAGCAGCACGTTGGACGGTTTGATGTCGCGGTGCACGATCCCGGCCTCGTGCAGCGCTGCCGCGCCCCGGGCCGCCAGGGCCGTCAGGCGCAGTGCCTCGGCGACGGGCAGCGGTCCGGCCTCGATCCGGTCGGCGAGGGTGCCCCCGTCGGCGTACTCCATGACGAAGTAGGGCCTGCCGTCGGGGAGTTCACCGATGTCGTAGACCTGGACGACCCGGTTCGAGTCGGCCTTGCGCAGCAGTCTGGCCTCGGAGAGGAAGCGTTCCCGGATGTCCAGGCGGTCGATCCAGTTCTCGGAGAGCACCTTGACCGCGACGGTCGCGTCGAGGACGTCGTCATGGGCGAGCCAGACCACGCCGAAACCACCGGCGCCCAGGCGTCGTTCCGGACGGTAGCGGCCGATCCGCTCCAGGGGATCCCTCAGCACGGACGCCCCATGAAACGGCCTGCCGAACGGCCCGTCGACCGGTGGGATCGGCAAGGGCCGGGGTGGTTGTCCGTCGTCGCGCTGCTGGTGACGCCGGACGAACACCCCCGAGGCACGCGCCGGTACGTGTTCTCGGTCGCTCGACGCCGGAAGGGGTGTTCACCGCGGTCGGGTCCTGTTGGCCGTGTCCGTGAAGGCTTGCGCCTCCTGTGTTCACCGACGGGCATGTGCTCTCCAGGGCGAGGCGGATGCCACGAGCGCCAGGCCGTGGCTGCGGTCCGTGTGCGGACGGCAGCTTGTGGTGGCGCTCGGACCACTGAAGCGTACCGGTCACGTTCTTCACCGAACACGCCGCTCGGCGTGGAGTCGGTTCCCCTCGGGGCCGTGGCTGCGGCGGGCGCAGTGTGAGCTTTCGCCGCTGGGCTTCTCCGGTGACCCGGTCGGCGGCGGCAAGGCTCTCGGGTGAGCCGCCGCCCGGGCCCACGGTGACGGCCCGGCCCCATGGCGGCCGCCTCGGTCTCGTACGAGGCTGGAGGGACGATGAACCGGTTTCCTCCAGTCCCTGCCTGCCGACGGGCGGCACACGTCGGCCGCTCACCGCGACGAGCTGCCGGTTCTCCCCGGGCGACACGTCCGCGGGGCGTCGCATGCGGCGGTGTCCTGTGCGTGCCACGTTGGTTTCAGCACCCTCTCTTCAGGAAGCGGAGGCGATCATGCGAGCTCATCTTGGAGATCACCTCGTGATCGACGGCGTGACGACGGGAGGCACCCGGCGCGACGGAGAGATCATCGGTCTTCACCACGCGGACGGCACACCTCCCTACGACGTTCGCTGGTCGGACACGGACGAGGTGACGATGGTGTTCCCCGGGCCCGACTGCCATGTCTGCCCCGTCGAGGACATGTCCGGCGGCACCTCCCCGTCGGACGAGGAAACGAGCCGCCCGGCCGCCACGAGCTCGCCGCACGCGACCCCCCACCCCGGTGACATCGGTCGGCGCCTGACCGCCGAGCGGGAGCGGCAGGGGATGAGCCGGACCGAAACGGCACGTCGCGCGAGAATGGCGCCCGACTATCTGACGTACCTCGAGGAACGCCAGGCCGATCCGAGCCCCGCGAGTCTCATCAGACTGGCCGACGCGCTCGGCGTCAGCGTCGAGGCACTGCGCGGAGGCGGCGGCGATCTGCCGCCCGGCCGGGGGCGGGCGCTCATCCACCCGCAGTTGCGGGACCTGGGACCCGACGAATGCCGCGCCCGGCTCTCCACGCACGGCGTGGGCCGCATCGCGGTGTCCACATCCGAAGGCCCGGCTGTCGTTCCGGTGAACTACGAGGTCGTGGACGACACGATCGCCTTCCGGACGGCTCCGGGATCAGTGGTGGCGGAGGCGGTGGGAGCGCAGGTCGCCTTCGAGGTCGACCATCTGGACGAGGCGATGAGCCAGGGCTGGAGCGTGCTCGCCGTCGGTGCCGCGCAGGCTGTCACGGAGCCCGAGGCCGTGCGACGGCTGGCCGATCTCGCGCACTCCGAGCCATGGGCGGGGGGTGACCGTCAGATGTGGGTGTCGATCCGGCCCGAGCGCATCACCGGACGTCGTATCACCGCTGCCGATCGGTGACGGGTCGCGGACGGCCGCTCTCATGAGCCCGCCGCGGGCCCGGATGCCCGCCAGGGCCCGTCCGGCAGTTCGCGTCGGAGGGGACCGCGGCAGCTGGTGCCGTGCGTCGCAAGGCGGAGGGTCGCCCTCGTACCGGGCGTACTCGGGCGTGCCGCCCGACAACGCGGCGAGGTGCGGTGCCGGGCGCCACGGTCCCGGCGGGAATGGTCAGGACAGGCCCTGGCACCCACGAGGCAACCGAAGAACGGCCCCTCCGGGGGCTGGCGACCCGCGAAGGGAGGCTCCCATGAGCCCCCAGACACCGTCCGACGAGTGGGTGACGTCCCTGGTCCACGATGCCGCCGCCGCCCCGTCGATGCACAACGCGCAGCCCTGGCGCTTCGCCTACCTCCAGGGCAGCCGGACGGTACACGTGCGAGCCGACTTCGACCGCGCCATGCCGCACGCCGACCCCGACACCCGGGGCCTTCACCTCGGTTGTGGCGCGGCGCTGCTGAACCTGCGGGTCGCGGCGGTGCACGGGGGCTGGTCCCCGGCCACCGGCCTGCTGCCCGACCCCTCTGATCCAGGACTGCTCGCGGCCGTGCAGCTGGCCGGCTCCGGCCCGAGCGAGAGCGGCCTCGCCGCGCTGTACCCGGCGATACACCGGCGGCACACCAGCCGCTTCCCGTTCGAGGCGACGGAGATTCCCGAGGCCATCCGTACGGCGCTCGGTGACGCGGCCCACCACGAGGGGGCCTCCCTGGAATTTCCCGACGTATGGCGGCTGGAGGAAGTACTGGAACTGATCGAGGAGGGCGAGGCGCGCAACCTGACCGATCCGGGCAGCAGGGAGGACCTGGCCGCCTGGACCCGCCTCGACACCCCTGCCGGGACCACGGCTTCCGACGGGGTCCCGGAGCAGGCCTTCGGTCCGCTCAGGCATGGTGGCAGGGCTCCCGTGCGCGACTTCGCCGGGAACGAACCCGTGGCACGGCGCGACACGCGCGAGTTCGAGCACTCCCCTCAACTGGCCCTCATCAGCACGGCCGGCGACCGTCCGGCCGACTGGCTGCGCGCCGGACAGGCCATGGAGCGCGTGCTGCTGCTGGCCACCCTCGAGGGCCTGTCCAGCTCGTTCGCAACTCAGGCGCTGGAGTGGACCGACCTGCGCTGGCCGCTTCGCGACCCGGTGTCGGGGAAGGGCAACGTGCAGATGGTGCTGCGCCTCGGATACGGCCCCGACGGTCCGGGCGCACCACGCCGTCCGGTGCCGGACGTACTCGACATCCGGCCCTGACCCGCCCGGGAACGGATCGTCCGAGTACTGCTGCTGGCGCCTGTCCGGCTGATCACGCCGGAGACGCCGATCCGGCGCCGCAGGTTTCCTCCGGCCTGACCCGCCGGACAGGCCCTAGGCGGCTCCGTCGAAGGACACGGAGCGGACCTGCGCGGCCTTCGACGACGACGTCGGCAACTCGGGGGCGGGCACCGCCACCACCGGCACGGTCGCATGCCGCAGGCACTCGCGGCCGACCGTGCCGATCGCCGGCACTCCGCTCTGCTTGTGCGTCGTGCGACCCAATGCGAGCAGGAGGGCCTTGCGTGACGCCCGCACGAGCACCCGTGCGGGCGGCCCCTCCAGCAGGACCGCGCGCACGGAACCATCGATCTGCGAGCCGTACACCTCGTGCAGTGTCCGGGAGAGCAGACGCACGGCGTCCTCCCGCTTCTCCGCGGCCGTCGGACGGGCCGAGGCGGGAGCGTACGGGGCGAAGGCCGGCACGGCCGGTTCCCAGGCGTGCACGGCGACCACCTTCACCCGCAGGGCATGGGCCTGAGCGGTGGCCCAGCGCAGGGCGGCCCCGGACGCCGCGGATCCGTCGACGCCCACCACGATGTACCTGTCGGCGGCGAATTCGCTCATGACAGCCTCCCCGGAGGGTCGGTTGGGGACGGGCCCGCTTCGGAGCCGGCTCCGGTCAGCCCCGGTAGTGCCGGTGGTCGTCGTGCTTGCCCATGTAGTGCCGCTCCTCGATGACGGACTCCCGCTCGCCGGGGCGCAGCACCGCACCCGGCGTGGTCATGAAGGCGATGAGCCCGATGGCTCCCGCCGCCATGAGGAGGAAACCGACGACGAACGAGCTGTAGCCGAACACCAGACAGCCACCCACGACCGTCGCGCCTACGAGAACGAGAGGGATCATGACTGCTTCCTTCTTTCCTTGCTTCGCTCGGCGTCCGGAACGCGCTGCGGCGCCGAGGGCGTGAGCCGCGGACAGCGGCTCAGAGTTTGCGCATCCAGTCACCGGCCGTGCCCCGCAGGGCGTGTTCGGCCGATGGGCGGCGGGTGTCGTCGATCCGGTACGACAGGTGGTCGACGACGTCCACGACACCGTCCACGCGGCGGGTCGCGGCGAGCGCCACGGGCAGGTCGCCGCGCCGCTCCAGCCGGCCGGTGAGGGTGACGACACCCTCCTTCACGTAGACGTCGACGGTCTGCCGGGCCAGCCACAGTGTCTCGGCGAGGACGGTCTGTCGTACGTCGCGCTCGATCTCCTCGTCCGTGCGCAGGAAGCTCCGGAGCAGGTCGCCCCGGGTGACGATCCCCAGGAGCCGGGCCTCCGTGTCCACGACGGGCAGCCGTTCGACGCGGTGCTCGGCCATGAGACGGGCGGCCGCTCGGATCGAGGTGTCGGCGCGCACCGTGACGGCCGGCGCGGACATCACTCCTTCGGCCGTACGCGCGCGGCTCCCGGCCCTCGCCCACCGGCCCCCGCGGCGCAGTCGGAGCAGCCGGCCCACGAGGGTGTCCGGGGTGGTGCCGGCCTGCCGCGGCACGAGGTCGGACTCGGAGACCACTCCGACGACCCGGTGGCCGGGGCCCACCACCGGGAGCCCGCTGATGCGGTGTGCTTCCAGCCGGCGCACCACTTCCTTGAACGATGTGCCGGGGTCCGCCGTGATCACGTCACCGACCATCACAGCGTCGACCCGTGTGGCCTTCATCTGCGCACCTCCTGACCGATCGGACCTCCGGGATCGTGCAGCCTTGGCCGACGTTCCCCGTGAGGACTTGAGTCCAGCGTCCTCCGGAGGACCCGGAGGGCCCATGGGCCGGGGAGGTACGACGTCGGGCCGAGTGGCCCTCCCCGGTGTGCTCCACCCACCCGGATCAGCCTCCCCCGTCGGGCAGTTGGGGAGCAGTGGTGGCGTACCTGGGCCGCTCGGTCCGCTCGGGGGACCGACGGCCCATCCCCGTACGAAGGGGAGATGACGACCATGAGGCCAGGATCATCCCAAGGAAGGGCGGTTCGGCTCATGACCGTCGTCAGTGCACCCTCCCGCTACGCCTCGAACTACCTTGTTCGCGCTGCTGTCATGGCGCCGTCCGTGTACAACACACAGCCCTGGACGTTCCTCGCGCAGGAGCGGGACGGGGGCATCGAGTTGCACGCGGACCTCACCCGGCGACTGCCGGTCTCCGATCCGTTCGGCAGGGAGGCGCTCATCAGCTGCGGCGCGGCGCTGTTCAACCTGCGCCTCGCCATGCGGCATGCGGGGTTCACCCCGGTCGTCCGGACCTTCCCGCAGGCGCAGGACTCGTCCTGCCTGGCTCGGGTGACCTGGGGGCCCTACGACGACCCCACGTCCGACGAGGACCGCATGTACGGCGCTCTGCGCAAGCGGCACACGGTGCGCGGGCCGTTCGCGGCGCGGCCGCTGCCCGCCTCCTTGACCGACGCGTTGCGTGAGCACGCCCACGACGAGGGTGCCACCCTGCTCTGCCTCGACGACGGCGACAGCCGACGGCAGCTGGCCGAGCTGGTCCGGGCCGGCGAGGACGCGCACCGGACCCGTCCGCGGTACGCCGCCGAACAGGGCCGGTGGACCTGGCGCGTCGCGCTGCCGCGGACCGACGGTGTGCCCGTCGACGCGGATGTGATGCACCCGGACTCCACGTCGTTCGCCGGCCGGGACTACTCGGGAGTGACCCGCATGTTCCCCTCACCTCCCCGCCGGCTGCCGGCGCGGACGGGGCTGGTCGCCGTACTCGGCACGGACCGCGACGACCGGCCCGACTGGCTCCGGGCCGGACAGGCCCTGGAGAAGGTCCTGTTGGCCGCGGCGGCCCACGGGGTCATGGCGGCCTTCCACACCCAGCCTCTGGAACTCCCGGCTCTGCGGGCACGGATTCGCCGGACCCTGACGGCCGGGGAGTTCCCGCAGATGATCGTTCGCCTCGGCTACCCGCTCCGCGTCCGACCGACGCCCCGGCGCTCTGTCGCGGAGGTCCTCACGGTGAGGGATCCCCGGTCCTGCTGAGCCGCCGTCGTCGGGACGCTGCCGTGCGCGGGGACCCCGTGCGCGGCAGCCCCCTGTGCGGGGGCTGGACGCTGGATGCGGGAGAGTGACAGGGGCGGTGAGAGGCGTCGACCGATGTCAGCCGCGCAGGGTCAGCGGTACCGTGTCGACGACCACCGGGCCGCCGTTCCGCGACGGGACGAAGTAGGCGGTCAACACACCCGGTCCGGTCCGGTCGGCCCTGCGGGGGAACGTCACGTCGAAGGTTCCGCGGGTTCCGGAGCCGGACGTGGCCCGCACCTGGACATCGGCAGAGCCGCGGCCGGCGGCGTCGGTGACCTTCAGCCGGAACACGGCCTCGAACGTATCGGCGCTGCCCCACACCCGGACGGATGTGCTGACCGTGTCGCCGATCATCGGGGACTCCACCAGGACGGCCGGCGTGACGTCCTCGAAGTCCGCACGTCCCACAGGGCCGTTGAGGACGACGTCCGTGCCGCCGAAGTCCTTGACCGGTTTGCCGTCGAGTTCGAAACGAACATCCCGGACGCCGGGGAAGCGGGTCACCGTGAACACGATCTGGGCGAGTCGCGCGCGCCGGGAGGGTCTGCTGCCACCGTCGTCGTACCGGCCGGACAGGTCGACGGTCGCGATGTGATCGTGCACGACGAGGGAGCGGAGCTTCGTACCGGACGGAATCGCCGTGCTGCGGCCGTGGTCCCGTTCGTAGCGGGTGGGGCCGTTCAACAAGGCTCGTACGGCACCGGTCGCCGTGGCGGGAGCGGTCACGGTGCGCGGCGCGGCCGAGACGTGGGCGCCGTGCAGGAAGTACGCCGCCGCGCGGGCGCCCCGGGTTCCCGCCGACGCGCTTCCCGAGGGCTCCGGGACCGTGGGTCCCACGCCGGTGGTAGGTGACGGCGCGGGCGTGCCGGAGACACCGCCGGACGCGGCGGACGTGTCGGCAGGAGAGCCGGCAGGAGAGCCGGACGGAAGGCCGGACGGACGGCCGCTGCCGTGCGGCGCTTCCGAACCGGTGCCCGTGCCACAGGCTCCGACGACGAGGAGAGACAGGGTCAGAGCCGCGGCGGCGCGCACCGACGAGTGGCGCCCATGGGGGCGTCGAGTTGGGGTTTCGCTCATCATGGCGACCTCCTGTGACGTTTCCAGCCAAGTGCCTGCGCGGGTGCGCCACCAGGGGCCGTACGGTACTCGGTGTGGACCGCTCGCAGGATGCCGGAGGAGCCGTTCGGCCCGCCGGCGACGTCGACCCGCTCGCCACGCCGTCGAACAGAGACGATGGCGCCCCCTCCAGGTGACGATTCCCGAAGAAGGGCCCGCATCCGGAATGACGCCCGGAGCGCGGGGCCGGCGGGCGCGCGCTGTCGCACATCTGCTGGACAGGGCGTTCGACTATCATGCCTGGCCTGTGATCGACAGCGAGGGGAGCGCCCGGTGCGGGACGCGGCGGAGACCGAGGAGCTGGCCCTGCGGGCGGCCGCCGGCGACCGGGCGGCACTCGACGTCCTGCTCCGGCAGGTCCGGCCCGAGGTCGTGCGGCGGTGCGGACGCTTTCTGCCCTGCCGCGAGGACGCCGAGGAGGCGGCCCAGGACGTCCTTCTCCAAGTGGCCCGGAAGATCGCGACGTTCGAGGGTCGCAGCCGCTTCAGCACCTGGCTGTACGCGGTTGTCGCCAATTGTGCCCGGCAGAAGTACCGCGAGCTGAAGCGGCGCGCCGCCGAGCGACCGGAAGTGATCGACGCCGGGCAGTACGTCGATCCGCGCACCACGAGTGTCATCGCGGGTTCCCGGATAGACCTCCTGGAGGCACTGGAACGCCTGGAGCGCGAACACCCGCATCTGGTCGAGCCGTTGGTCTACCGCGACATCTGTCAGCTGGAGTACGCGGAGGTCGCCGAGCGCGTCGGCATTCCGCTCGGCACGCTCAAGTCCCGTCTGCACGAGGCGCGCAGAAAAGTCAGGCCCTGGCTGTCCGAAGCCTCCTGACGGCTGCTCGACCCGGGTCCGCCGCGGCCCGGCGCCGCGGTGATCGCTTCCCGAGCTCACCTCCACGTGCCCTCGAACAACCTGACGGAAAGGCGAGTTGGGCTGCTCGTCCCGTTCCCCGCCGGGTCCGGGAACCCGGCGGGGAACGACTTCGGTGCCTGCCCTCCGGTCAGCGCTGGGTGTAGATGAAGCCGATCTTGTCGACCTCGTCGCCCGCGCGGCCGTGGAAGCCGGCGATCTGCCGGCCGGCCGGAGCGGTGCGGGTCACGCAGTCCGACGTCGTCGTGCCGCCGGCCAGAGTGCGGCCGAGGTTCGTGGTGAACTTCGTGTAGAAGATCCGGGTGTGACTGTCCTTCACGCCCTCGCACAGCTGCGCGGAGGTGACGTACTCACCGCCGCCCAGTGTCAGTGAGGCGGCGGTGCCGCCCGTGCCGCCGTGCGCGAACGTCGTGCCGTCGCTCAGCGTCAGCCCCATCCGGTCGACCCGTGCGCCGCTGCTCAGGGAGACGGTGCTCGCGCGGGCGCCGGCCGGCACCGCGGCGATGTCGTTGAAGTAGTCGCCGTGCGGCCCGCCGAACTGATCGCTGAGCTGGAAGGCCGTGTTGCGCGACCAGGTGAACGACGCGGTGATCGGGTCGTGGTCGGAGAGCATCAGGCCGTCGGAGGTCAAAAAGCGCGTGTGCTCGTTGTTGTAGCTCGTGGCGTTGAGCGCGACGAGCTTGCTGCCGCGGTAGAGGATCTTGTCGACGACCTCGCAGGTGTCGGGCACGGTGGTGCCGCTCTGGTCGCAGACGAGCGCGTCGCTTCCCTTGGCGGGCGGGGTGCCGCCCCGGACGATCTGGACCCAGGCGTCCGTCAGCCCGTTGGCCGCGGCGAACTCCGCGATGGTGTCGCCGGAGCGGGTGTAGCGGGTGTTCGTGTCGCCCATGACGACGACGGCGTTGCCCGCGGAATGGGTGTTGATGAACGCGGTGAGCTGGTTGAGGTTGTCGGCGCGGGAGGCGAGGTCGCCGTCGTTGGTGCCCGCGTTGGTGTGCAGGTTGTAGAAGTCGACGTAGACACCCTCGGCGAGGCGTTCCCGCATGAAGGTGAAGCCCTTGGGCGTGAGGCAGTCGCCGGAGTCGATCTGGCAGGAGTTCCAGCCGACCCGCTCGAAGTCGTCGGTGTCGTAGGAGATCTTCGAGAGGGTGTTGAGGCCGCTGCCGATGCCGGCGCCGCCACTGGTGGGAGTGCGGTACGGGTGCGCGGTGTCGGCGGCGTACAGGGCCGCGTGATAGTTGAAGTCCTCCTCGACATGGACGATGTCGTAGGGGGCGATGAGTCCGCCGATCGCCGTGGTGCTGGAATCGCGGGGTGTCGGCGCGCTGGAGATGCCGTCGGGCAGCCCGGCGACGTTGTAGCTGAGCACACTGAAGGTGCCGGAATCGGCGGCCGTGGCCGGGGAAGCGGCCGCGGTCAGTCCGCCGAGTGCGGCGGCGGCCGCGGCCGCACCGGCGAGAAGTCTGCGGAGAGGGGACATCGGGGGTTGTCTCCTGAGGGGGCGAAGGGGCGTCAAGAACCGACCGAGAAGGTGGCGTCGGCCTTGTCGGTGGACGTGGAGATCGGATCGATGCGCAGCACGTAGTCTGCGTGCCTGAGGTGACGGTCCGGGTGGTTGTAGGAGCGGAAGGACGACCACGACGTGTCGGCCAGACCTGCCGTCCGGTAGAACGTGGCGTCCTGGGCGAACGTCGTCGTCCCGTCGTTGACGTCGAGCGCCATCTGGTAGTTGCTGTGCCGCAGATAGCGCGTCGGGTAGTTGACCGACCGGAACGAGATGCCCGCCGTGTCGGCCAGTCCGGGCACCAGCGTCCACTGCGAGTCCGTGTACGGGTCGAAGGGGTACTCGTCGATCCGGCCGACGTAGTTCGAGTGCCGGACGTAACGTGCCGGATAGTTGTAGGACTTGATCCGGTTCCAGGCGGGAGCGCCCCACTTCGCGAGGAGGTTCCCGTACTCCGTCGTGGTGATCGGCTGGATGCTCGCGTGCTTGGAGTTGAGCGGCTGTGTGTAGAGCCGCTGGTCGACCGCCGTCCAGGTGCCGCTCGCGAGGTCGGCGGACTGCCAGGCGTAGAACACCCCGTTGGGCGTGTAGGTGTCTCCCCAGAGGAACCAAGTCGCGGTCGACTGGGACTTGATGAGGATCGGGGCCTCGGTGCCGCCGTGCGCGACGGGGGTGCTGAACACGGTGAAGCTGCCGGGGTTCAGGGACGTCGACCTGGCGCCCACCAGGGTCTGGTCCTTCTTGAAATAGAGGTAGTTCACGCCGCCGACGCCCACGGCCAGATCGCCGTCGATCACGTCGTAGCCGGGGTCGAAGAAGACCTGCGCCGCCGACGCCGTCACGAAGTCGGACGTGTAGTTGACCATGATGACGTTGTGGCCGCTGGAGTCGACCGCGGAGTAGATGATCCCGTACTGGCCCCGCCCCGCGTCCCAGTACGCCTCGGGCGCCCAGCTGTGGGTGGCCATGTCGTGGAGCTTCAGGCGGCGGTAGCCGCTGAAGGACCGCAGGTCGGCCGAGTCCCAGACGTGGATGTACTGGCTCTGCAGACTCCAGTCGGTGCCCTTGAGGTCTGTGGCGAGCACCACGAAAGTGCCGTCCTGTCTGCGCACGATGAACGGATCGCGCAGACCGCCGGTGCCGCCCGTCGGAGTCACGACGGGCTTGTTCTGGTTCAGTGGCGTCCACTGCAGGGAGTCGGCGCTGACGGCCAGATGAAGGCCGTAGTCCGCTCCGTCGCCGTTCGGGGACTCGGTGAAGTAGCCCATCACATAGGCGGTTCCGGCCGCGGCGCGGGCGGCCGGGGCGCCGAGGGCGAAGGCGGCGGTGAGGCCGGCCATCGCCCCGAGAGCGACGCGCCGGGAGGGCTGAAGGGGCCTGTCGTTCATGCCGGTCTCCTCGATGGGCGTGACGCCGTGTCGGGTGTGGTCATGTGCGGCTCTCCTCGGATCGGTCACGGGGCCGGCGAGAGGGGGTTCACCAAGAAGGGCGGGGCGGGGTGCGCCCGGACCTCCGCATGCCGAAGAGCGGGGTGGTGGGTCCCTCCACCGCCCCTCTCGTGTTCGATATATCGAATGCTGTGCGACATGCTGCGCGAGGCATTACGGTAAGGGCTTACTGGGTGATGTGAACAGGGCCCGTAGGGACGGAAGTTGAGCATGTCGACGCGTGGGGCCGGGTGTCATGGCGCGCCCGGTGTCGGTGCCGCTCTCTAGGCTGGTCCGCGTGAAGGAACAGAGCAGTAGGCCACTCGCCGTGTTCGACCTGGACGGCACCCTCGCGGACACCGCGCACCGGCAGCGGTTCCTGGAGCGCGCGCCGCGGGACTGGGACGGATTCTTCGCGGCGGCGACCGAGGACCCGCCGCTCGCGGAGGGCGTCGCGCTGGCGCTGAGCAGCGCGCGGGAGTGCGAGGTGGTCTATCTGACGGGCCGTCCCGAGCGGTGCCGGCGGACGACCGTGGACTGGCTGGCCGCACAGGGCCTGCCCGAGGGGCGCATCTGGATGCGGCGCAACGACGACCGCAGGCCCGCCCGGCGCACCAAGCTGGAGGTCCTTCGCCGGCTCGCCCGCGACCGGGAGATCCGCGTCCTTGTCGACGACGACGAATTCGTCTGCGAGGAGGCGGAGCGGGCCGGCTTCACGGTCGTACGGGCACGGTGGGCGGCCGCGTCGGCGGCGCTGAAGGACGCGCAGGGGCGGGAGGGGCGGACCTGAGGGGCTCTAGGCGGGTGGTGGACCCGTGACGCGCGGGTCGGGTCAGTCGGCGTCCTCCAGCCGGAAACCGAGCTTCAGACCGACCTGGTAGTGCTCGATCCGTCCGTTCTCGATCTGGCCCCTGACCTGCGTGACCTCGAACCAGTCGAGGTTGCGCAGGGTCTGCGAGGCCCGGGTGATCCCATTGCGAATGGCCTGGTCGACGCCTTCGTGGGAGGTTCCGACGATCTCGGTGACCCGGTAGGTGTGGTCGGACATGCGGGTGCTCCTCTCCGCCGTGGCGCGAATGCCACGCGTCATTCCACGGTGCCCCAGGGCGCCGCGCTCCGCGAGACGGCGGGGTGACCCGAGTGACGTCGGGTGGCGATGGGCCCTTGACGGAGATGATTGGTCCATACCAAACTCCAGACGCCCGTTCGAGCGACCGGCTCGTTCCCCCACGTCGGGCCCCTTGCCCCTGTCCGCAAGACAGAACAGGACCCTCGTGAACGTGAAACGCCGCCTTTTCGCCGTCGTCTGCGTCACCGCCTCCCTGCTCACCGCCTGCGGCACCCTCCCCGGCAGCGGCGCGCACCGGAGGACCGTCACGGTGTGGCTGATGAAGGACAGTGCCTCCAAGGAGTTCCTGAAGCGGTTCACCGAGGACTTCGAGCGCCGGCACGGTGACCTCCGGCTCGACATCCGCATCCAGGAGTGGACCGGGATCGGTGAGAAGGTGCAGGCGGCGCTGAAGCGGGACGACCAGGCCGCGCCCGATGTCATCGAGGTCGGCAACACCCAGGTCGCGCAGTACGTCGACGGGGGTGGCCTGAGGGACATGACCCTGGAGTCGATGCGTGACTGGGACATGAACCACTGGCTGCCGGGCCTCGCCACACCAGGCCGGTTCGGATCCCACCAGTACGGCATCCCCTGGTACGCCGCCAACCGCGTCGTCATCTACCGCAAGGACCTGTTCGCCGGGGCCGGTATCGAACAGCCGCCGAAGACCCGCGAGCAGTGGCTCACGGACACCGAGCGGCTCAACTCCGGTGACGACCAGGGCATTTACCTGGCCGGTCAGGACTGGTACACCCTCTCCGGGTTCATCTGGGACGAGGGCGGCGACCTCGCCGATGAGTCGAGCACCGGGAACTGGCGGGGCACGCTGAACACGCCGGCCGCGCTGCGCGGCATGGATTTCTACCGGCGTCTCCAGGCACTTGGCCAGGGGCCCGCGGGTGCCGACGAGGAACACCCGCCGCAGTCAGGGGTGTTCGCCAAGGGGCGGGTCGCGCAGATCGTGGCCGTTCCCGGACTCGTCCAGGCCATCGAGCGGGCCAACCCGGACCTCAAGGGCAAGCTGGGCTTCTTCCCGGTCCCCGGCAAGACGGCCGCGAAGCCGGGCGCGGTGTTCACCGGCGGCTCCGATCTCGTGGTGCCCGAGAACTCCGACGACCGTCCCGGCGCCACCGCCGTCGTCGCCGCCCTCGTCGGCGTCAAGTGGCAGACCGAGCTGGCCCGGACGATGAACTACGTGCCCAACAAGACGACGCTCGCCCACGCCGTGGCGGGCGAGGCAGGAGTCGCGGCCATGGCGGCGGGCGCCGCGCAGGGCCGGGCGACACCGTCCTCGCCCCAATGGGCCGCGGTCGAGGCCCACAACCCGATCAAGGACTGCATGACGAAGATCCTCGGCGGCGCCGACCCGGCGACGGAGGCCCGGCGCGCCTCCGACCGCATCACGACCATCCTGGAGGCCGACAGAACGTGAGGGACGCTCCGTCCCGCGCCGGTGACCCGTCCGGGCCGCCGCCCAAGACCCTTCCGGCCGGCCGTCGATGAGGACCCGTCCGGCGCTCACGGCGAGGATGTCGGGACTTCCGGAGGGGCAGCCCCGTCGACGCCCAGGAACGAGAAGGGCGAGCGGCGGGGAGTAGCGGGGCCTTCCGGGCCGTAACCGAGTCGGATGAGCATCTGGACGTGATCGAAGGGCGCTGTCGGGCTGCGCAGTTCGTCGCGCAGGTCGGGCCACTCCAGAGCCTGGTGGAGGAGCGAGGTGCGCAGGCCGTGCGCGGTCGCGACCAGCAGCACGTGCTGGAGCGACTGACCGGCGCGCAACCAGTCGGAGCGCCGGTCGTGCCCCGTGGCCAAGGAGACCAAGGTGGGGGTGCGTTCGAACGGCCGGGCAGGCAACCGCTCCATCGAACGCTGTGCGGAGAAGTCGCGCATGGGCAGCCGTTCGAAGGCGTCCTGCGGTCCGATGGCGGTGGACGGGATGCCGGTGTCGTTCGCCTCGTCCCGGTTCGTCCAGCGGCGGCTTTCGGCACTGCGGTACGGGTCGGAGTGGTTGCGGTGCTCCGCCTCCGCCGTGACCCGCAGCAGTCGTCCCGCCTCGCCCGGGGCGGTCACGGCCAGCTTGGCGCCCTCGATCTGGGCGGCTTCCACGAGGTCGTTCAGGACGCTGACAGGAACCACCTCGTCGGTGAAGGGGAACCGGCTGCTGTGCCGGCGCCAGATCGCCTCGTACAGGTGTGCGGCGTGCAGCGCACGCGGGCTCGCCTGACGTGTGATCCGGACGGAGGCGAGCAGCCCGGGGTCGCGCGGATCGGGGAGCAGCCGCGTGACCGGCTTCCAGCCGAGGTGCGTCACCGCCACCCGCAGGTTGAACAGGGCCGCGCCGGCCGCGATGTGCAGAGCCCTGCCGTGTGGATCCTCTTGGGGCAGCCCCCGCTCGGCCGTGGCGTGGATCTCCACGACGGGCGACTCGGCGCCGAGCCGGAAGCGCCACGGCTGCGTGTTGTGCATCGAAGGGGCCGCGACGGCGGCCGAGAGGAGCTTTTCCAGCGTCGATGAGTCCGGGTGGGTCGAGGACATGGCGGCCTCCTGCCGGACGAGGTGGGCCGCGGGCATGCGGCTGCCTCCAGCCTGCGAGCGTGGGCGGCGACGGCGAAGGGGCCGATCGGCCCTTGCCGGGGGCTGGACGGCTACGACTTTCTCCGCAAGGCAGCCGCTGCCGCACGCGCCCGCGCAGAGCCGGCAGACCGAGCCGAACGGCCGCCCGTCGCGCCCGCGTTGGCCCGATCGGCCCCCATCGGGGACCTGCGGCCCCTGCCCCACGGACCCGTTCGTCACGACGCTGGAACCGGACCCGGACAGGACCCCCGATTCCGCGGTCCCGCACCACTCGGCAGGCCCCGTCGCCGTCGTACCGCAACAGACACGTCCCGAGGACGCCGACTCAACCCGAGGCTGAAAATCCACACCCGTCAAAGGAGTTCACCGTCATGACCGTACGCGTCGGTATCAACGGCTTCGGCCGCATCGGCCGCACCTATCTGCGCGCGGCACTGGAGCGCGCCGAGGCGGGCACCCAGTACGTCGAGGTCGTCGCGATCAATGACATCGCGCCGCCCGCCACCCTGGCCCATCTCCTTGAGTACGACTCGACGTTCGGCCGGATCGGGCGTGAGGTTCTGCATGACGACTCCTCGATCACCGTCGACGGCCGGCGCATCGCCGTCACCGCCGAGCGGGACCCGGCGGCCCTCCAGTGGTCCGACAACGGCGCCGACATCGTCATAGAGTCCACGGGGCGCTTCCGCGACCGCGAGACCGCCGCCCTGCACCTGAAGAGCGGCGCCCACACCGTGCTGCTCTCGGCACCCGGCAAGAACGCGGACGCCACGATCGTGATGGGCGTCAACGACGACACCTACGACCGCGGCTCCGACAGGATCGTGTCGGCGGCCTCCTGCACCACCAACTGTGTCGCCCCGATGGTCAAGGTGCTCCATGAGGCCTTCGGTATCGAGCGCGGCGTGATGACCACCATCCACGGCTACACCAACGACCAGTCCCTGCTGGACGGCCCGCACAAGGACCTGCGCCGCGCCCGCTCGGCGGCGCTCAGCATCATCCCCACCAGCACGGGCGCCGCCCGCGCCGTCGGACTGGTCCTGCCCGAGCTGGCCGGAGTCCTGGACGGCATCGCGGTCCGCGTGCCCGTCGAGGACGGCTCGCTCACCGACCTCGCGGTGGTGCTGCGCCGCGAAGCGACGGCAGAGGAGATCAACGCCGCCTTCGCCGAGGCCGCAGAGGGCGCCCTGAAGGGCTTCCTCCGTGTCTCGCGGGCGCCCATCGTCTCCCGCGACGTCATCGGCGACCCGTCGTCCTGCGTCTTCGACCCGGCCCTGACCCAGGCCAACGGAACCCTGGCGAAGGTCTTCGGCTGGTACGACAACGAGTGGGGGTACACCAACCGCCTGCTCGACCTCACCGCGCTGGTCGCCGACGACTGACGCGTACAGAAGCGTCGCCACGCGCTTCCTCGCAGTCCCGTACTCCCCGCAGCGTGATCCCGTACTCCGCGCCGCGCGCCGCGGAGTACGGGATCAGCCACCCGAGGTACCAGGGTCGCCCCCGTTCCGGAGGGGGCGACCCTGGCGTCGTTCCACAGTGCCCACATCGAGCAGGTCGGGCACACGCGATGCCTTGTCTCGCGCCGGGCCCACCGGGTTCGCCCCGCCCGCAGTACGCAGGGGGCGGAGGGATCGGACGGAGACCGTGATCGGGGCCGACCGGCCCATGTCGCGCACCCGGTCAGCCCATGGGGCGGGCCCCCGGATCGCTGGATGCTCGAAGTGTTGACAGGTTTCGAGGAGGCCAGTGATGACGGACGACGACCGCCCCCCGGTGCATGCCCTGCTCCAGGACGGCACCACGGTATGCATACGTTCCGTGCGGCCCGGTGACCACGAGCAACTGCATGGTCTGTATGAGGAGATGTCCCCGGACAACCTCCGGCTGCGCTTCTTCGCCGTGAGCCACCGATCCGCCGAGATGGCCGCCGACCGGGCGTGCACCCCGCCGCGGCCCGGCTACCGGGCGCTGCTGGCCGAAGCACACGGCCAGGTCATCGGCCTCGCCGAGTACGAGACGAGCGACAAGACGGGCGACAAGACCGGCGACGGCACGGCCACGGCCGAGATGTCCATCGCGGTGGCCGACGGGCTGCACCACCGGGGCGTCGGCACCCTGCTCGTCGAGCACCTGGTCTCCGCCGCCCGTGCGGAGGGCATCCGCGCCTTCACCGCCGACGCCCTCTCCGAGAACCGCGAGGTTCTGCGGCTCTTCGCCGACCTCGGACTGCGCACGGCCCGGCACTTCGAGGGCCCCGAAGTGCGCTGCACCATCGAACTCGCCGAGGACGACACCTACCTCACGGCCGTCGAGACCCGCGGACGGGGCGCCGACGTGGCGAGTCTGGAGCCGCTGCTGCGCCCCGAAACCGTCGCTGTGATCGGCGCGGGACGCCGTCCCGGATCGGTGGGCCGGGCTCTCCTGCACCATCTGCACGCGGGCGGCTTCACCCGGCGGCTGTTCGCCGTGAACCCCAGCGTGACCTCGGTCCTCGGTGTGCCGTCCCACCCCTCGGTCAGTGCCCTGCCCGTGACTCCCGACCTCGCGATTCTCGCGGTGCCGGCCGCCGCCGTGCCCGCCACCGCCGAGGAATGCGGCAAGACCGGCGTACGGGCGCTGCTGGTCGTCACGGCCGGACTCGACGCAGACCAGGCCCAGGGACTGCTCGCCGCGTGCCGCACGTACGGCATGCGACTCGTCGGGCCGAACTGTCTCGGTGTCTCCAACACCGACCCTGAAATCGTCCTCGACGCGACCTTCGCCGCCGGCCACCCGCGCCCCGGCACGGCGGGTGTCGCCGTGCAGTCGGGCGGCGTCGGCATCGCCCTGCTCGACGGGCTGTCCCGGCTCGGCATCGGCATCTCCTCCTTCGCCTCGCTCGGCGACAAGTACGACGTCAGCGGCAACGACATGCTCCAGTGGTGGGAGAGCGACGGCCGCACCGACCTCGCCCTGCTCCACCTGGAGTCCTTCGGCAACCCGCGCGCGTTCTCCCGCACCGCCCGACGGGTGACCCGCCGTATGCCCGTACTCACGGTCGACGCGGGTCGCACCGACGCGGGCCGCCGAGCGGCCGCCTCGCACACCGCGGCCGCCGCCACCCCGACGATGACCCGGCAGGCCCTCTTCACCCAGGCGGGCATCACCGCCACCGGTTCGGTGGGTGAACTCCTCGAAACCGCTGCCCTGTTGCACGCCCAGCCGCTGCCGTCCGGCAGTCGCGTCGCGATCGTCACCAACGCGGGCGGCGCGGGCGTCCTCACCGCGGACGCCTGCGCGGAGGCGGGACTGGCCCTGCCGCCGCCGACGGCGGAACTGGCCGACGACCTGTTCACCCTGCTGCCGGAGGGCGCCTCGGTGGGCAACCCCGTCGATGTCACCGCCGCCGTCACGGAGGAGCAGCTCCGGGAGTGCGTGGACCGCGTCGCGCGGCACCCGGGCATCGACGCCGTGCTGGTGGCCCTTGTCCCCACCGCCGTCGCCGCGGCGACCGGCGACGATCTCGTCCGGGCGCTCACCGGCGGGCCCGCACGGCGGGAGCGTCCGGTCGCCGTCGTACGACTGGAGCAGGCGCTGCCGGTCGAGCTGCTGCCCGCCGTGGACGGCGGAACCATCCCCTCGTACTCCGAACCGGGCGCGGCGGCACGGGCGTTGGCCCACGCGGCCCACCGTGCGGCCTGGCTGAGCCGGCCCGCCGGGACGGTCCCCGACCTCGCGGACATCGACACCGGGCGCGCCCGGACGGTCGCCGAGAACTTCCTCGCCGCGCACCTCGACGGCGGCTGGCTCGACCCCCGAACCTGCGCGGAACTGCTCGCCTGCTACGGCATCCCGCAACTCGACTGGGCCTGGGCCGAGACCGAGGACGACGCCGTCATCGCCGCCGAACGGCTGCGCGGGCCCGACGGCCGCGTGGTCATGAAGGCCCAATGGCCCGGCGTGCTCCACAAGTCCGAACAGGGTGCCGTGCATCTCGACCTTCAGGGCGACGCCCAAGTACGCGCCGCCTTCCGGGACTTCGAGACCCGGTTCGCCGGACTCCTGGCCGGAGTGGTCGTCCAGCCACTCGCCGCGCGCGGCACCGAACTGTTCGCCGGGGTCGTCCAGGACGAGGTCTTCGGACCCCTCGTGCTGTTCGGCCTCGGCGGTACGGCGACGGAGGTGCTGGCCGACCACGCGGCCCGTCTCGCTCCTCTGACCGACCACGACGTCCACGACCTGATCACTTCGCCGCGCTGCGCGCCCCTGCTCTTCGGCGCGCACGGTTCCGGACCGGTGGACCTCGAAGGTCTGGAACAGGTGCTGCTGCGCCTGTCCCGCATGGCGAGCGATCTTCCGCAGCTCGCCGAGGCCGACTTCAACCCCGTCCTCGCGACCCCCGGCACGGTCAGCGTGCTCGACGCACGCGTCCGCCTGTTGCCGCGCCGCGCCCAGGACCCCTATCTGCGCCGACTGCGCTGAGGAGGAACGGACATGAAGCACGACAAGGTCGGATCCGTGATGACGACGGACGTCGTCCGGGCACCGTACGGCGCCCCGTTCAAGGAAGTGGCGCGGCTCCTCGCCGGCCACCGCATCAGCGGGCTGCCGGTCGTCGACGAGGACGAGAAGGTCATCGGGGTGATCTCCGAGTCCGACCTGCTCGTCCGGCAGGCGCAGACCGAAGACCCGTACGCTCCGAAGCGCCGCTTCCGGTTCGTGCTGCCCACCCACGGCGCCCGCCGGCAGGCGGTCAAGGCACGGGCCCGCACCGCCGGGCAGCTGATGTCCGTACCGCCGGTCACCGTCTACGCGGAGAACACCATCGCCGAGGCCGCCAGGGTGATGGCGCGGAACCGGGTGGAGCGGCTGCCGGTGGTGGACGAGGAGGACCGGCTCGTCGGCATCGTGACCCGCCGCGACCTGCTCCAGGTCTTCCTGCGTCCGGACCCGGAGCTCCGCTCCGAGGTGATCGACGAGGTCCTGGTGCGGTCGCTGTGGATGACACCGCAGACCGTGACTGTCACCGTCCACGAGGGGGTGATCACGCTCGACGGCCAGACGGAGCGCCGCAGCGAGGCCGAGATCGCGGTCGCCATGACCCGCCGGATCGACGGGGTCGTGGGCGTGGTCGACAAACTCACCTATCGCTTCGACGACGCGCACCTGCGTCCCGACGAGCCGGCCGTGCACGGAGTCGGCGAGAATTGGCTGCGCAAGCTGTGAGAGGAGGCGTACCACCATGCCGAGCAAGGTTCTGGTCGCCTATGGAACGACCAATGGATCCACGGCGCGGATCGCGGAGACGATCGCCGAGGTGCTGTGCAAGGAGGGAATGTCCGCCGAGGCGCTGCCCGCCGGCTCCGTGACGAGCGTCGAGCCGTACGACGCCGTGGTGGTCGGCGGCGGCCTGTACGCGGGGCGCTGGCACAAGGACGCCCGCCGCTTCGTGCGCCGGCACCGTAGCGCGCTCGCCGGGCTGCCGTTGTGGTTCTTCAGCAGCGGCCCGCTGGACGCGTCGGCCTCGGAACGGGACATCCCGCCCGTTCCCGCCGTGAAGCGGGCGATGGACCGACTCGACGTTTCGGAACACGTCACGTTCGGCGGGTGCCTCGAAGAGGGGGCGAAGGGGTTCATCGCCCGGAAGATCGTCTCCTCCGGGAAGGGCGGCGACTTCCGTGACTTCGAGCAGATCGAGGCGTGGGCCGCCGGTATCGGCACCGTGTTGACGACAGGGGCCCGGAAGGACTGACTTCCAGCCTCGCGCCACCGTGGCCGGACGAGGATCGTCCGGCCACGGCGGCGCGGCTCGAACCGTGGTCGGGTGGATGTCCGGTGCGGTCCGTCGCAATAAGGGGTGATGCCAGGTGCTTCGCGGACGGTACGGTGCGTGCAGCAGCGGGGGTGCCTTTTCTTCTGCGGCGGCCGGAGGATGCGATGCGCGGGGACGGGCGCGAACGCTCGGAGCAGGACCTTCCGAAGCTGCGTCTTGACGAGCTGTTGGGCGAGCTTCAGGTGCGCATCGACGCGGTCCGGGGTACCAGAGACCGGCTGCACAGTCTGCTGGAGGCGGTGCTGTCGGTCGGCCGGGAGCTGGACCTGCCTCAGGTCCTGCGGAGCATCGTCGAGGCTGCCGTGGTACTGGTGGACGCGGAGTACGGCGCCCTCGGTGTGATCGGCGGTGACCGGAAGCTCTCCGAATTCCTCACCGTCGGCATCGACGGCGAGCGGCGGGCGGAGATCGGGGCGCTGCCGAGCGGCCACGGCATTCTCGGCGAACTGATCCGGCACCCGGAGGCGCTGCGCCTGCCGGAGCTCTCGGACCACCCGGCCTCCTACGGCTTCCCGGCCAACCACCCACCGATGCATTCCTTTCTCGGTGTACCCATCCGGGTCCGCGACGAGGTGTTCGGGAACCTCTATCTCACCGAGAAGCGCAGCGACAAGGAGTTCGACGCGGAGGACGAGGCCGTCCTGTCCACGCTCGCCGTGGCGGCGGGCGTGGCCATCGAGAACGCACGCCTTTACGAGGAGACCAGGCTCCGTGAGCGGTGGCAGCGGGCCAGCGGGGAGGTCACCCGCCTCCTGCTCTCCGGTGCGCCGAGCGCCCAGGTGCTTGAACTCATCGTCGACGAGGCACGGAAGATCCTCTCCGCCGACATGGGGATGATTGCCGAACACCTGCCGGGCGAGGAGGCCCTGTGCCCGGCGCTCGCCGTCGGTGCGGGTGCGGAGCGACGCGACGGGATGGTGATGTCGGCGGTCGACGGGCTGGTGGCGGCAGCGCTCACCTCGGCGGAGCCGGTGGTCAGCGACGACGTCGGTCAGGACGGTCGCGTGGCGGACAGCGAGGCGCAATGGGCCGGACTCGGTCCTGTGGTGGCTGTGCCGCTCGGCGCCGGCGGGAAGGCTCGGGGTGTGCTGCTGCTCGGGCGGGTGCTGGGCGGGGTGCCGTTCGGTGAGGCGGCGACCGGGCCGCTGCTCGGGTTCGCCGACCAGGCCGCTCTGGCCCTCGAGCTGGCCGAGCGACGACGGGACGCCGAACAGGTCGCCTTGCTCCAGGACCGGGACCGGATCGCGCGCGATCTGCACGACCTTGCCATCCAGCGGCTCTTCGCATCCGGGATGACGCTGCAGAGCACGCAGCGTTTCATGGAGCATCCCGAGGGCAGACAGCGTCTGGCGCGTACGGTCGACGAACTCGATGACACCATCAAGATCATTCGCTCGACCATTTTCGGGCTGCGCGCACGGGGGCCCACAGGAGGGGAGCGGTCTGCGGGCCAGGGCATCCGAGGCGGTGAAGGCCGCGACGCTGACCTTGGGCTTTGCACCGGGGCTGCGGATCGAGGGCCTGGTCGACACCGAGGTTCCCGGCGAGATCGCGGACCACGCGGTGGCGGTGCTCGGGGAAGCGCTGAGCAACGTGGCCCGGCATTCCGGCGCCCGCGCCGTCGACGTCCGACTCCGTTTCGATGCGGGTGTATTGATCCTCACGGTCACGGATGACGGCTGCGGTGTGGCGACGGATGTGCCGCAGAGCGGGCTGAAGAACATGCGCGAACGAGCCGCCGGCCTAGGTGGGACGCTGACGCTCCGTGAGCGTCAGGAGGGCGGCGGTACATGGCTGCAGTGGCAGGTGCCGGTGCCGGTCGACGGCGCTGCGGCAATCGACTGAGGACCGGCCGCTTCGGGACTCAGCACGTGCAGTGGTGGTGGTCGGGCCGCTTCGGGGTGTTCGCGCCGGTCGGCCAGTACCACGGCCTGGACACGACGCCGGACGCCGAGTTCGGCCGCCGGCCGTCGATGTGATTCCTCACCGACTTCCCGGACGGACAGGGCTCCTTGCCGGTCTCACTTTCGTGAGCCCCTCCCCGACCAGCGCGAGGTTGTCCCGCTCGCGCCGCGGGAGACTGGAGAGCCCGGGCGAGAGGGTCGGCTCCTCGCGCAATGAACTCCGCCCCGAGCGAGCCGAGTTGAGTAACAGGGCCGCCGACCAGGCTGCCGGAGAGGGACGTTCGGCCCCGTCGGCAGGGACCCGCGACCCCTCTCAACTCCTGTGCCACCGCGAGACATTGAAGACGCAACGGAAGCAGGCAGGACCACGTCGAACATCTCTGGGAGGGATGAGCATCATGGCAGTCCACGAGCAGCCCCACCGGCACGCAGGGTTCCACTTCCCGTCGCTGCGCAGGACCCGTTCGGCGCAGGCACCGGGTGAGGCCGCGGCCACGTCGGCCACGGCGGTCAGCTCGTACGCCCTCGCGGGTCTGCGTCTGCTGACCGGGTTCGTCTTCCTGTGGGCCTTCCTCGACAAGACCTTCGGGTTCGGTTACGCCACCCCGTCCGGCAAGGGCTGGATCGACGGCGGTTCGCCCACCAAGGGTTTCCTCGGCGGGGTCGCGGCCGGGCCGATGGAGTCGACGTTCCACTCCTGGGCCGGTGCCGGCTGGGTCGACTGGCTGTTCATGGCCGGCCTGCTCGGTGTGGGTGTCGCGCTGGTCGCCGGTGTCGCCCTGCGGCTCGCCGCGGTCGCGGGCACCGTGATGATGGCGTTCATGTGGCTGGCCGAATGGCCGCCCGCGCGGCACCTGTCCGACGGCTCGCCGAGCATGTCGCCCAACCCCTTCACCGACTACCACGTGATCTACGCGGTCGTCCTGATCGCTCTCGCCGCCGCGGGCGCCGGCGCCACCTGGGGCCTCGGGAAGGTCTGGGAGCGGCTCCCCTTCGTGAACCGCACCCCCTGGCTCCGGTGACCGCACACCAGGAGGGCGACCCCGCGAGGTACGCGGGGCGTCCTCCTGCGCGCGTGCCGGAACCGTTCGGCGCGGCTGGGTCACAGAACCCACGGCATGGGCCGGTCGGCCCCCGTCGAGGACCAGCGGCCCCTGGTTCGAGGCCCGTGCGAACGCAAGACTGATCATGCATCTCTCAAGGAGGTCTCCAGATGTCCCGCAGCATCGTCGTCGGTCTGGACGGTTCGTCCGAGAGTCTCGCAGCGGCCGATTGGGCAGCTCGTGAAGCCCTGCGCACGGATGCTCACCTGCGCGTCGTCCACGCGTGGCTGTGGCACCCCCACGTGTACGCCCCGCTGGCCGGCGTCTCCATACCACCGCCCACGGCGGACGATCCGGAGCGTGAATGGGCCGAACGTCTGCCGCACGAGACCGCGGCCAAGCTCGCCGCACTCCATCCAGGCCTGTCGGTCAGCGCCGAGCGCGTAGCCGAACAGCCCGTCACCGTGCTGCTGGCCGCAGCCGAGAACACCGAAATGCTGGTCCTCGGGTCCAGGGGGCTGAGCGGTGTCCACGGGTTCCTCGTGGGCTCCGTCGCGCAGGCTCTGGTGGCCCGGAGCCGGACGCCGGTCGTCCTCGTACGCGCCGGGACAACCTCCGAGGACGACCACGAAGACCGAGACGTGGCCCTCGGTCTCGACCTGGAGCACCCGGACGCCTCCGTGATCGCATTCGCCTTCCGGGCGGCGGCCGAAAGGGCGACCGCCCTGCGCGTCGTCCACGGCTGGAGTCTGCCGGCCTACTACGGCTACGGCGGAGCCTTCGACGCGGGGGCCAACGCGGAGCTGCTCGCCGAGGCGCAGCGGCGGCTGACCGAGGTCCTGAGCCCCTGGCGGGAGAAGTTCCCCGACGTCGAGGTGCGCGAGCAGGCCGTGATCGGCGGTGCGGGCCCCCACCTCGTGGAGGCCTCGCGGAACGCCGCGCTGGTCGTGGTCGGTCGCCGCAACCGGCAGTCCCCGGTCGGCGCCCACGTCGGACCGGTGACCCAAGCGGTACTGCACCACTCCGCAGCACCGGTCGCGGTGATCCCGCACGACTGACCGTCGGTTCAGGCAAGTGCACTGACCGTCCGGGTCAGGTGAGTGCGATGAGGGGCCCCGGGGTACGCGACCCCGGGGGCCCCCTCGTTCCAGGACGCAGTACGGCTCCAGGAGCGCGGTTCCTCGTCCGCCGGCACCCGTGTCCGGCGCCGATCACCGGTCCTGCCACGGTCCCGTTTCCGGCGGGCTCTGCTCGGAGCCGCCCTGGTCCAGGCGGAACGGCGGATAGACGTCGGTCATCAGGGCGGCGTAGGCGGCCACCCGCAGCGCCCACCGGTTGAGGCCCATGATCAGGTCGTACAGGTCCTTGGGGTACTTCTCGGTGAAAGCCAGTGCCACGCCGGCGAAGAAGGTCAGCACGCCGATGAGGCCGACGTCCCACCAGCCGAGGTGGGAGGCGCCGAGGAAGAAGCCGACGACGATGTACTGCGGAATCGCCAGGAGCCACCACTTCACCAGCACCAGGCCGCGGGAGAGCCGCTCCGGGTAGGCGATGTCCAGGCGCGCCGGGTAGTCGGGTTCCTCACCGAGGCTGAACGGCGGATAGCGGTCGGTGCCGAGGGCGCCGTACGAGTAGTAGGCGACCCGCCAACTCCAGCGCAGCACACCGACGTTGAAGTCGAAGAGCCCGCGGGGGTAGCGCTCGGTGAAGAGAATGGCGAAGAACGCGATCACGCTCACCACGGTGAAGGCGATCCAGAGGAAGAACAGCACCACGTAGTGCGGTACGGCGAGGAGCCACTTCACCAGCCACAGCCACCGCGACAGCGGCGCGTCGAGACGGGCGTTCACCTTCACCGGGCGGTCGGGGAAGGCCGTCGGGATCGTCATGGGATCAGCTCCTCTGCGTGCCTGTGAGTGAGCGGGTGTCGCCTCCCCGTCCTCTCGGCGAGAACGGCGGAGTCGGCGTGCACTCTGTGCGCCGCGACGCACCGCACCTCCTCGCGACATCCCGGCAGTTCCAGGGGACCGCGCGGGCGCGTGCGCCGGCAGGGCCGCCCGGTCCCGAGTGGGGACCGACCGGCCCAAGCGTGAGCCACCCGCCCCCGGTCAGGCTGGAACTACCAGGTCAAGTCACGACTTGAAGGGGTTGTCATGAAGGCACTCGTGTTCCACGGCGCGGGCAGGTCCGCGTGGGAGAACGTGGCGGATCCCGCTGTCCAGGAGGCCACCGACGCCATCGTTCGGGTCGACAACGTCACGATCTGCGGCACCGACCTGCACATCCTCAAGGGTGACGTGCCGGAGGTCGCCCCTGGCACGGTCCTCGGTCACGAGGCCGTCGGCGAGATCGTCGAGGTGGGAAGCGACGTCCGTACGGTCCGGCCGGGCGACCGCGTCCTGGTCTCCTGCATCACGGCGTGCGGTCGCTGCCGCTTCTGCAGGGAGGGCGCCTACGGACAGTGCCGGGCCGGCGGCGGCTGGATTCTGGGCCACCTGATCAACGGCACACAGGCCGAGTACGTCCGCGTCCCGCACGCAGACCTCTCCACGCACGTTCTGCCCGGAGCAGTGGACAGCAAGGACGCGGTCCTGCTGGCCGACATCTTCCCCACCGCCTACGAGGTCGGCGTGCTCAACGGTCGGGTCCGTCCCGGAGACACCGTCGCCGTCGTCGGAGCGGGGCCCATCGGCCTCGCCGCGATCGCGACGGCGCGCCTCTACTCGCCCGAGAAGATCATCGCCGTCGATCTCGCCCCGGCCCGTCTCGACGCCGCCAAGCGCCTCGGTGCCGACGCGGTCGCCACGGCGGGTGAGGAGGCCGAGACGTTGGTCTCCGATCTCACCGACGGGCTCGGCGCCGATGTCGTCATCGAAGCGGTCGGTGTCCCGGAGAGCTTCGAGATGTGCACGCGCATGGTGCGGCCCGGCGGACACGTCGCCAACGTCGGCGTGCACGGCAAGCCCGCGACCCTGCACCTCGAAAGCCTGTGGATCAAGAACGTGACGATCACCACCGGACTGGTCGACACGTACTCGACCCCCACCCTGCTGCGCATGATGGCCGCAGGACGGCTCCCGGCCGCCTCCCTCGTCACCCACACGTTCCCGCTGGACCGCATGGAGGAGGCGTACGACATCTTCGCCCGGGCCGCCGACACCGGCGCGCTGAAGGTGGTTCTCGGCGGGCCGCAGCACGACGCCCTGACGGTCAGGACGCCCTGACGGAAGGAAGCGAAGGCCATGTCCGAACAGACACGGAAGGGCGTGCCCGGCGGGACACCGCGGGACGCGGGCGCACCCGGGACGACGCCCGTCGCGATGGGAGACGCAGGATCGGCACCACGGCCGACGGTCTCCACGCCGGCTTCGGCCGCGACGGCACCGGGTGACATCGGGCGGCGCATCGCCGCGCGACGTCAGGAACTCGGCCTGACCCGGGAAGACACCGCCGCCCGCGCGGGCACGGCCGCCGGATACCTCAGGTACGTGGAAGAACAGTCCACGGCCACGCCGGGGACCAGCGTGATGATCCGGCTCGCCGACGCCCTCGACACCAGCGTCGCCGCTCTGCACGGCGGCGAGGCCGACCTCCCGCCGGGCCTCGGGCAGGCCGCCGGCCATTCCGAGCTGATCGAACTCCGTCCCGAGGAGTGCCTGGCACGACTGTCCACGCACGGCGTCGGAAGGATCGCCACCGATACCCCGGGCGGGCTTGTGATCCTTCCCGTCAACTACAGCGTCATCGACGGCGCGGTCGTCCTCAGGACGGCTCCGGGATCGACGATCGCGACAGCGGTCGGTGCCCGTGTCGCCTTTCAGATCGATCACGTCGACGAGGCCCTGAGCCAGGGCTGGAGCGTACTTGTTCAGGGCAGCACCCGGGCTGTGACCGACCCCGACGTCAGGCGTCGACTCGACGCTCTCGCCCACAGCCGCCCCTGGGCGGGCGGCGAACGGCGTGACCTGTGGGTACGTGTCGAGCAGGACCGGATCAGCGGACGCCGGATCGCCGTGGGGTGATCCGCGCGCCGCGCGCGCCGACTCCAGGACGGAGCCCCCTCCGTTCGCCGGAGATCACCGAGGACCGAAGGGCCCGGCCCGCTCGCTTTCCCGCCGCAGGCTGAAGCGTCGCTTGTGGCCGAAGCCCCGTACCGCGTGAGAGTTGACTCCGCTGATGAATCCCCATGACGGCTTTCGCGAACTCGGCAGGCAGGAATGCCTGGACCGATTGGCCGCGGCGCGCATCGGCAGGGTCGTCCACACGCGCAACGCCCTGCCCGCCGTGCTGCCGGTCAACTTCAGCCTGGACGCCCAGTCCGCCGTCCTGCTGCGGACGTCGGCGGACTCGGAGCTGGTCCGTTCGATCGACGGTGCGGTGGTGGCGTTCCAGGCCGACGTGGTGGACGCGGCCGCGCACTCCGGCTGGAGCGTCGTCGTGACGGGGCGTGCCATGGTGGTGAGCGATCCCGTCGAGCACGATCATCTGACCCGGACAGGACCCCGTTCCTGGGCGGCCTCGCCCCAGGACGTCTTCATCCGTATCGCCTCCGAGCTGGTCACCGGCCGGGAGCTCACCGGTGACCGTACGCAATACGGCGTGGACGGGTCTTCCTGAGCTCCCACGATCGCGGGGTGGGCCGAAGGGTTCGCGACGGACTTCGGCATCGATCTTCTTCCCTCGAAGCTCCGCCATCCGGCAGATGCCCTCCCGGGCGCGCGCCGGCATGCAGCCACCCCGGCTCGGCATGGAGAAAGCTCCAGGTCGCCGTTCGACCTGGAGCTCCGTGCGCCGTGCGAAATCAGCCTGTCTTGTGGCCCCATCGCGGTCCCACCCGGTCCCATTCCTCGCCCCATCCCTCGATACGACGCCGGTCCAGTCGGTAGCGGGCGACAGCTCCGGCACCGAAGACGATGCCGGCGAGGCCGACGGCCGCCGCGATGCCCAGGAAGCCGGACTCGACGGCCGCGGCTGAGGGACTGGGCGGCGCGATGGTGAGCCGACCCTGCCGATCCTGCCAGACCGTGATCTTGGCTCCGGCCTTGAGACGGGCACTCACCTGGGTGCGGCCCGTGCGCGTGGCACCCTTCGGTGTCGTCCAGCGCACCGGGGCCATCCGTTGGCCGGTCGTCGTGCCGATCGCGGTGACGTCGCGTGGCGTGTCGCTCAAGAGCACGGCTGCGACGGGCTGCCGCTCGGCCCGCTGCTGCGTGAACACCTGATCTCCGGCGAGGGCCGTCACCAGCCCGGCGGTGGTGCCGCCCACCGCGACGATCCCCCACACGGCCAGCACGATCCAGGCTTCCGCGATGTCCTCGCGTCGGCGCAGCCGATTCTTCTTCCACCGCCAGAGCCGCTTCCTCGTGTGCTCTTCCGTGGCCATGGGTCTGCACCTCCTCGTCGCCTTGCTGACACGTTCGACGGTGACAGCCAGGACGGTCCGGGGGCATGGGCCCACCAGGTACCACAGGGGGGCCGGTCGGGTGCAACTCGACGCATGGGAAGGGCCGTTGAGCCCAGGGGGCAGCGTTCTGTCCATGCTCGCCGGAGCACGGCGTGCCCCTGCCGCTGGGGACGGTTCAGACCGTGTGCGGTACGACGGCCACCGGGCAGGCGGCGTGATGCAGCAGGGTGTGGCTCACACGGCCGAGCTGGAGACCGAAATGACCGGACCTGCGCCGTGCCCCGAGGACCACGAGGTCGGCGGCGGCCGAGCGGTTGACGAGCACCTTGCGGGCCGATCCCTCGATCGTCGTCCTGCGCAGCCGCACGTCGGGATGCTCCGCCGCCGCGTCGGCGACGAGTGCGTCGAGCTGGGCGGAGGCCTGCTTCTCGTGGTGATGCGCCGGATCCCCGGCGAGCGCCGGGTCGTCGGCTGTCTCGCGCGAGGGGCAGCGCCAGGCGCGGACGACGTCCAGCTCACACTCGCGTGCCTCGGCTTCCTGGAACGCGAACCGGACGGCCTCACGGCTCGTGTCGGGGTCTCCGGCACCGAGCAGGACGCGCCCGTGCGAGCCGGCCAGAGCGGCCTTGTCGCCCCTGACCACGATGACCGGGCAGGACGCGCGGGCCGCGACGGCCAGACCCACCGAACCGAGCAGCGTCCCCTTCAGCTCTCCGCGGCCTCGTGAACCGGTGACCAGGGCGACGGCGTTCCTGCCTTCTTCCAAGAGCGCTGACACCGGTTCGGCGGGCACTGCTTCCGCGGAGACCTTGAGATCGGGGTTTTGCCGTCGGACGCGTTCGGCGGCCGACCCGACGATGTGCTCCGCCAACACCTTCTCGGAGGAACGCTCCCGGCTCAACGTCGGCAAGGCTCCTTCGTACCGCTCCCACAGCGAGGCGTGGACCAGCCGCAGCGGAAGCCCCCGACGAGTGGCCTCGTCCACCGCCCAGTCGATGGCCACGAGGCTCCCGTCCGATCCGTCGACGCCGACGACGAGGGGGAGTGTCATTGTCTCCACCGCCTTCTCTGTTGCTCTCGTGCCGTATGGGGTACCACCTTTCACGGTTGTCCCCGGCGTCCGGCGGTGACAGGGGCCGTCCAGCCCTTTCGCGGGACTTCCGGCCCTGGACCGGATCCGGACGGCGGGGACGGTCAGGGGTCCTGCCGGGACGCGGAACGGCAGTGTCCGTTCCGGTTCGGGGACCGCTGTCCCAGGGACCGCACTGGTAGTGCCGAAGCGGTGGCCGGTTCCTCGGCTTACCGGCGCCGGTCGCGGAGGGCTACCGTGAATGGGCCCCCTGCGTGCGGGGTCCGCGCGCGGACCTCGACGCACGCAGAGAGGCCGGGAGGAGCAGCGTGGAAACCCCGGACGAGCTCCGCGGACTACTGCCGCAGTTGAGGCTCGACGAGCTGCTGGAGGAGCTGCAGGCCAGGCTCGACGCGGCCCGCAACACGCGCGACCGTGTGCAGAGCCTGCTGGGAGCCGTGCTCTCCGTCGGTCGGGAACTGGACCTGGAACAGGTCCTGCGCTCCATCGTCGAGGCGGCCGCGACCTTGGTCGACGCCGAGTACGCGGCGCTCGGCGTCATCGGACCCGACGGCACGACCCTGTCCGCGTTCCACACCGTCGGCGTCAGCGAGCGGCAGATCTCCGGGATCGGTTCCCTCCCCGAGGGGCACGGCATCCTCGGCGAACTGATCCGCCACCCGGAACCGCTGCGTCTGGAGAAGCTCTCGCAGCACTCCGCCTCGTACGGCTTCCCGGCCGGACACCCCCCGATGAACAGCTTCCTTGGCGTTCCCATCCGTGTACGCGACGAGGTGTTCGGCAACCTGTATCTGACCGAGAAGCGCGGCGGGGCGGAGTTCGACGAGGAGGACGAGTCGTTGCTGTCCACGCTGGCCGTGGCGGCCGGTGTGGCGATCGACAACGCCCGCCTCTACGAGGACTCCCGACTGCGCGAGCGCTGGCTGGAGGCGAACGCGGAGATCAGTCACAGCCTCATGTCCGGCAGTGAGCGCGCCGAGGCACTGGACCTGATCGCCGAACAGGCACGGGACATCTCCTGCTCGGCCCTGGCGGCGGTCGCGATGCCCGTCGAAGGCGGCGGGTCGCTCAGCGTGGAGATCGCCGTCGGAATGGACGCGGAGGCGCACCGGGGGCTGGTGCTGCCCTTGAAGGCGACCCTGGTGGGACTTGCGTTCTCCACCGCTGCCCCCGTCAAGAGTGACGATGTGACACAGGATGCGCGCATTTCTCCCGAACCGCCGCGTTTCCAGGGGCTCGGTCCCGCGGTGGCCGTCCCGATCGGCACCGGCGCGGGCGACGTGAGAGGAGTGGTGCTGCTGGCTCGCGAAGCCGGCCATCCTGTCTTCTCCGGACGGGAGACCGCGATGCTGCGGGGATTCGCCGTGCAGGCCGCGATCGCGATGGAACTGGCGGAGCGGCGGCAGGACGCCGAGCAGATCGCCGTGCTCCAGGACCGCGATCGGATCGCCCGTGACCTGCACGACCTGGCCATCCAGCGGCTGTTCGCCACCGGGATGACGCTGCAGAGCGCGGGCCGGTTCATCACCCACCCCGAAGCCTCCGAACGGGTGCTGCGGGCGGTCGACGACCTGGACGAGACCATCAAGATCATCAGGTCGTCCATCTTCGGTCTTCGTGTACGCGAGAACGACGCGACCGGCAGCGGGCTGCGGGCCGAAGTCGCCAGGGTCGCGCGCGAGGCCGCGTCGGGGATGGGCTTCGCGCCCAGCGTGCGTATGGAGGGCCTGCTCGACACCGACGTGCCGCGCGAGATCGCCGACCATGTCGTGGCCGTACTCATCGAGGCTCTGGCCAACATCGCCCGGCACGCCCGCGCGAGCCGGGCCGACGTGGCGTTGACGACCGACGGCCGTGAGGTACGCCTGAAGGTCTCCGACGACGGTGTGGGCATTCTTCCGCTGGACGGCCGCCGCAGCGGGCTGCGCAACATGGCCGAGCGGGCCGAACAGCTCGGCGGCCGGTTGGAGACGGGCGGTTCCCGCAACGGAGGCGCCTTGATCGAATGGCACGTCCCGCTTCCGGCGCAGTAGCGAGCACCCAAGGACGCGGGGCCCACAGGGGTAGGATTCGGGCCCGCTCGGCCCATGACGCGGACGGCCCCGAGGTGTCAGCCTGAAGATTGTCTCGTGACGGCTGCCGAGCCCTTGGAGGACGCCATGAGCGGCACTCCGACCGTTGTGAACGATGTGATGGCCCAGCGAGTTGTCAGCCTCCGCGCCGGAGCCGCCTTCAAGGACATCGTGAAGGCCATGCGCGAGTGGCGGGTCGGCGCCCTTCCGGTGCTGGATGACGCGGGAGTGGTCGTCGGGGTGGTCTCCGAGGCCGATCTGCTGGCCAAGGAGGAGTACAGCGACGGAGAGATCGGGCGATACGGGCAGGTGTGGCACCTCTCCGAGGCCCGCAAGGCCGAAGCGGTGACCGCCGGCGAGCTCATGACGGCCCCCGCCGTCACCGTGACGCCCGACACCACCCTCGCCCACGCCGCCCGCATCATGGCCCGCAACCGGGTCAAGCGGCTGCCGGTCGTCGATCGCGACGGCACCCTGAAGGGCATCGTCAGCCGCTCCGACCTGTTGAAGGTCTTCCTGCGGGCGGACAAGGACATCGCCGCGGAGGTGCGGCGGGAGGTCGTCGTACGGCTCTTCGGCACGCACACCCGAGCGATCCGGGTCGAGGTGCACGACAGTGTCGTCACGCTCGCCGGCCGGGTTCACGAGACCGGCCTCATTCCGCTGGCGGCCCGGCTCGCCCGGGCGGTGCCGGGAGTGGTCGACGTGCGATGCGCGCTGGCCGGACCGCCCCGCCACCCGAACCTCGACCCCGACCTCCCCGACCCCGACAGCCCCGCACGCAGTGAGGCGGAGCCGCAGGCACGACAAGGGGGCGGTGACGATGACACGGCCACGCCCTGAGAAGAGGACCACCGTCCGGATGTGGCGCTGGCGAAGCAATCCGCTGCGCCGGCACAGCGATGTCATCGAGGCCAGGATCGTGCTCGTCACCTGGATGCTGGCGGTTCTCGCCGGAGTTCTCGCGGGCGTGGTGGCCGCTCGGACCGTCGACTCGGACTTGTCGGCGCGCGCGGCCCGAGTCCACGCCGTGTCCGCCGTCCTCACCGACGACGCAAAGACGCCCCCGGCCACCATCGGAGGCAACGGCGCCGAACGGGTGTGGGCGGCCGTGCGATGGACCACCGCGGACGGAGCCGTCCACACCGGCGAAGCCAAGGTCGTGCCGGGCGCCCCGGCCGGCACGCGCGTCACGGTGTGGACCGACCGAACGGACCGGGTGGTGTCGGCGCCCGTGACAGGTACCGAGGCGACGCTGCGGACGACCCTGACCGGCGCCCTCGTCGCTCCGTCGGTCGGTGCGGCCGTCTGCCTCGCAGGATGGATGGCCCGAACGCGGCTCATCCGTCGGCGCATGGCGGAATGGGACGCGGAGTGGCGGCAGGTCGGTCCTCAGTGGGGGAACCTGAGCGGAGGCAGGGGCTGACCACCGAACCCGCGCGGCCGGCCGCGCGGGGGATCTTCCTCTGGACGATCGGCGCGGGAGATCCCTCCGGGGTTCTCGCAGGCAGTCTCACTCCTCGCCGGCCGCGGTGAGCCGGCAGTCCACGCCGACCACGCCCTCGACGCCCCGCACCAGGCGGACGGCAAGCGGTATCCGGGAGGCGTCCCGGACCCGCCCGGTCAAGGTCGCGACACCCTCGACCACCGTGATGTGTACGGGCTCGGCCGGAGCGGGGAACAGCACATCGAGGACGTCATGCCGGATCTCGTCGGCGAGGTCGTTGTCCGGGCGCAGGAACACCTTCAGCAGATCACTGCGGCTGACCACACCTTGAAGCACACCCTCGGCGTTCACGACGGGCAGCCGCTTGAAGTGCCGCAGTGCCATGATGCGCGCGGCCTCGGAGAGTGTGGCGTCGGCGTGCACGGTGACGGCCGGCGTGCTCATCAGCTCCTCGGCGCTCACCGCTCCGGCCTTTGCCAGGTCGGACAGCCGGTGTTGCTGGGTGGCGCGGTCCGGATCGCTGTCCCGGAATTCCTCCTTGGGCAGCAGGTCGGCCTCGGACACCAGCCCGATCACCCGGCCGTCGCCCTCCAGCACGGGGAGAGCACTGACCTGCCACTGCTCCATGCGTTCGACGATGTCCTTGAACAGGGCTTTGCGGCCCACGGCGACGACGGCATGCGTCATCACGTCACTCACCCTGTGCGGGCCGCTCTGCGTCGTCGTCCTGTCACCGGGCCGGGCGGTCACGTCAGGCCACCGCTGCCATAGGGGGCGTAGAGGTCCAGCAGCCGGATACGGGAGGCGTGCAGCCGCTGAGCGACCACGCGCCCGACCCAGACCGCGATCGCGCGGCCGAACTCCGGGTCTGCGGCACACAACTCCCGAACGGCCTCGGCCTCGAACTCGCCGGCCCGTACCGGACTCGTCGCCTCGGCGCCCAGATGCCAGATGTACGGCGGGAACTGCCAGGACCAGCCGACGAGTTCGCCTTGCCCGACCGTCTCGATCACGGCGGGCCGACGGCCCGGTACGTGCAGGTCGAGGGCGACGGTCCCGGTGCGCACGATCCAGAAGCGGTCGGCGCGCCTGCCCTCCTCGAACAGGCGCGTTCCCGCCTCGAAGGAGACAGCGCGGGCGAGCCTCATCAACCGCTCGCGATGTACCGGCTCAAGAGCCGCGGTCACGGTGGTGGCGGAGGTCATTGCTCAGGCTCCCTTCATGGCTTGTACTTCCAGACTGGGCGCGTCCGGGTTCCGGCGCCACAGGCCGCTCGGGCCCGGCCGGGTCCTCGGTCCGCCGTCGCATCGGCACGGTCCGCCACGTCACCGGGAATCACCGTCCGGCACTACGAGCGAGCAGGTTTCCCCGGGCGCGATGGTCACCGCTCGATCGGCCAGCATCACGCGAATCGCCGACTCCTCCGAGTCGGGCACGCTGATGTCCAGCCGACCGCTCCGGCGCCGCACGCCGATGCCCCAGTGACCGCGATAGCGCAGCGAAAAGCCGTACTCGGAGAGCGCCGGGAGAGGCACGGGGTCCAGCCACAGGGCGTCCTCACGTGTTTCCAGCCCCGTCAGGCCGCGCTGGACCAGATCGAGGGTGCCGGCCATGGCCCCCAGATGGATGCCCTCGCCGGTGGTCCCGCCTTGGATGTCGGCGATGTCGGCCTCCAGCGCCTCGTGGACGTACTGCCATGCGTCGGCCCGTCTGGCTCTGGCGAGGACCAGTCCGTGCACGAGTTCGCTGAGGGTGGAGCCGTGGCTGGTGCGCCGCAGGTAGTAGTCGACGGTTCTGCGCCAGGTGTCGTCGTCCAGGTCGTATCCGAGGCGCCGGAACAGCGCCCGCAGTTCCGCGGGTGAGAACAGGTAGCCGAGCATGAGGACATCAGCCTGCTTGGACGCCTTGTAGCGGTTGACCGTGTCGCCCTCGGCCTCCAGGATCCGGTCCAGCCGACGGATGGCGCCGTACCGGGCGCGGTAGGCGTCCCAGTCCAGTTCGGCAAGGTCGCCGTACCCCTCGAACTGGCTGATGACGCCCTGGTGGAACGGCACGTGCAGCCGCCGGGAGACCTCCTCCCACTGCGGCAGTTCGTCGGCGTCCAGCCGCACCCGGGAGAACAGTTCCTCGCGGCGCCATACGGGAAGTCGCCGCAGGAGTTCCAGGGTTCGGGCGATGACCCAGGCGGCGGTGACGTTGGTGTACGTGTTGTCGTCCAGCCCGGGCCGTTCCGCGCCCGGGTAGCTGTCGTGGTACTCGTCGGGGCCGACGACCCCATGGATCCGGTAGCGGCCGGTCGTGGGGTCGAAGACGGCGAGGTCCACCCAGAAGCGGGCGATCTGCAGCAGCGTCTCCGCGCCCTTGGTGTGCAGGTACTCCGTGTCGCCGGCGGCCTCGCAGTACTGCCACACGTTGTAGGCGACAGCCGAGCCCACGTGGTACTGGAGCCGGGAGTGGTCCGGCAGCCAGCGGCCCGAGGCGGGGTTGAGATGCCACTCCTGGGTCTCCTCGCGGCCGTCGCTGCCGCTCTGCCAGGGGTACATGGCCCCCGCCCGGCCGGCCGTGGCGGCCGCTCTGCAGGCCCGCGGGAGACGTCGGTGGCGGTAGTCGAGCAGTGCCCGCGAGATCTCCGGAAAGTGCAGGTTGAGATACGGCAGGACGAAGAGCTCGTCCCAGAAGACATGGCCCCGGTACGCCTCGCCGTGCAGTCCGCGGGCGGGGACGCCGACGTCCAGATCGGCGGTGTGCGGTGACAGCGTCTGGAGGACGTGGAAGAGGTGGAAGCGCAGGATGCGGCCTGCCTCGCCCGGCACCTGCAGGTCCGTTCGCCGCCACAGCCGTTCCCACGCGGCGGCGTGGGAGTCGAGCAGGTCGTCGAAGCCCGGCGCTGTGGACACCCGGTCCACCGCTTCGCCCAGCGGATCGCTGATCGCCGGGTCCCGTGAGGTGTGCAGCGCCACGGTCTTCTCCACGGTGACGGGCCGGCCGGGGGCCATGGGGACGATCAGACGGTGAACGGCCCGTTGGCGGGCCGGACGCAGCACCGATGAGACCGGAGACCGGTCGGCGCGGACAGTGGTCCGGGCGGCCAGCGCGACAGTGATGCCCGACGTACTGGTCCGGCAGCTCAGCCAGACAATGTCGGGGTCCTCCGCACCCGTCCGCACATGGGTCACATGGTGGCGGTCGAGGGCGCGGTACCGGTGCACGTTGGCGTTGAGCACCTCGCCGTCCAGGGAGCTCTCGATCTCGATCTCCCCTGACCAGTCCTCGGCTGTGAAGACCGTGCGCAGGGCGGCCAGATGCGCATCCCCCATGTGTACCAAGCGGGTCTGCTCGACGCTCAGCGAGCGGGTCGCGCCCTCCCGGTGGCGGAAGGTCCTGGTGAGCGTGCCGCGCCGCAGATCCAAGGTGTGCCGGTGGTCCAGGAACGCGTGCTTGCTCGGGGCGAACCAAGAACCCCAAGGTCCCCCGGCGCGGCGCAGACGGAACCGGAGGAGCAGCCAGTTCGGGATGTTGACGACGTCCTCGTTCACCACCTGCCGACCCGTCACGGTCGACTCGAGACGGTTGTAGCAGCCGGCCACATACGTCCCCGGATAGTGCACCAGGCCGGCCCGGCACTCGGGCAGCGCACCCCGAGTGGCGAAGTAGCCGTTGCCGAGCGTGCACAGTGATTCACGCAACCGCTCGGCGGCGGGATCGTAGCCCGTCCACTCCCACGTCCACTCCGACATCCGCCACCTGTCCCTCTCCACCGGAGGCCCTCGGGCCCAGGTATGTGCGGGCCGTCCTCAGACCGGCTGAGGGACAACGGCGACCGGGCACTGCGAGTGATGCAACAGGGTGTGGGCGACCCTGCCCAGCTGCAGGCCGAAGTGGCCGTGCCGGCGCCGAGCGCCGACGACGACCAGGTCGGCCTGGTCCGCCGCCTCCAGCAGAACGCGGTGGGTGGGGCCTTCGACCGTACGGCGACGGACATCAACCTGAGGGTGCTCCCGTACGGCCTCGCGCAAAGCCTCGTCGAGGCCGGTCGAGGCCCGCTCCTCGCGCAGCCGCGCGGCGTCGTCGGCGAGCAGCATGTGGTCCACGGGCTCTTGCGACGGGTTGCGCCAGGCCCGTACCGCCGTCAGGTCGCATCCGCGCGCCTGAGCTTCGCGGAAGGCGAACCCTACGGCTCCCGCGCCGCCCGCTTCCGCACCCACCCCGACCACGACGCGGCCGAAGCTCCCGCGGCGGTTGGATTCCGCACCCCGGATCACGATGACCGGGCAGACGGCTCGCGCCGCCACGGAGAGGCTGACCGACCCCAGCAGCATCCCGGCGATCTCGCCACGCCCACGTGAACCCGTGACCAGGGCGAACGCCTCGGGTCCCGCACGCAGCAGGGCGGACGCGGCATCCTCCGCGAGTGCCTTGCCCGACACGTTCACCTCGGGATCGCGACGCCGGGCCCGTTCCACACAGGAGGCGACGATGTGTTCGGCCATGACCTCCTCGGCGGAGCGGCCGGCGCTGAACGACTTTTGGACTCCCTCGTAGGTCTCCCACCGGGAGGCATGGACGAGACGCAGGGGCAGTTTGTGTCGTGCCGCCTCGTCCACCGCCCAGTCGACCGCCAGCAGACTGGAATCCGAACCGTCGACGCCCACGACCAGCGGAAGTTCCATCGCCGCCACCGCCTTCGCCCTTTCCGGCTGCCGAAAGTTCCGAAAGTTCTGTGAACACCGTCGCACTGCCTGCTCGGCGCCGCGACATGCCAACCGGTCCGGATCGAGGTCTCCGGCCCTCTTGCGGTGAGCCGGTCCGCGCGTTGCGGTGAGCCGGGCCACGCGCCTGCTTTCACGGCCCGTGGGACCGGCTACTGATCGGCCGGAGTGATACGGCGGCCCGTGAGACTCGTGGGCCGGATCGACACCCACATCTTGCGCTCACCGCCCGCCCAGGGTGTGGTGTGCGCGTCTCGGGTGAGCCTGCCCATGACCTCGGGGTCCGTCACCGGAGTGGCGGGGCCGACGGCGAGCACGCTCCAGCCCTGACTCAGAGCGTCGTCCACGTGGTCGACCTCGAAGGCGACCTCGGTTCCCGCGGCAGCCGCGGTCACGGTGCCGGGGGAGGTCCGGAAGACGATGGCGTCGCCGACGACGTCGTAGTTGACCGGGACGACCGCCGGGCGGCCGTCGGGCGGCGACACCGCGACGCGCCCCACGCCGTGCGTGGAGAGCAGGGTGCGGCATTCGTCCACGCTGAGGTCCCGCAGTTCAGGACGCAGGAGCGCGTGGCCCTGCCCGGGCGGGAGATCCGTGCCTCCACCGCGCAGAGCGGCGACGGTGGTGCCCAGCGCGTCGGCCAGTTTGATGAGAGTCGCCAAGGTCGGGTCGGCGGGCCGTTCCTCGAGGTAGGCGAGGTAGTTGGCTGACATGTGGGCGCGGCCGGCCGTCTCCTCCCGGCTCAGCCCCCGCCTTTGGCGCTCGACGGCCACCCTCCGGCCGATGTCGCCGGGGTCGGGTGCCCCGTCCGGTGCGGCGGCGACGGACGGGACCTCCGCCTCACCCGGGCCCGGCTGCACCTCCCGCGTGGTCATCGGCTGTTCGTGCTCGAGATGGCGGACGTGGGCATCAGGTCCGGGAAAGACGAGCGTCACCTCGTCCGTGTCCGACCAGCGCACGTCGTACGGGGGCGTTCCGTCCTCGTGGTGGAGTCCGACGATCTCGCCGTCGCGTCTGGCGGCGCCGGTCGCCTGGCTCTCGATGACGAGTTGGTCGCCGAGGTGAGCTCGCATGATCGCCGCCCTCTCCTCAGAATGGTGTCGTATCCAACCTGGCACGCGGGACACGGTGCCGCACGGGGCACAAGCCTTTGGGTTCCGTCCGGCTTCACATGGGCCATCCAACCGGCTGGGGGGTGCGGGGCCGCTCCGACGTCATGCTTTGGACGTCCTTTTCGGCGGCCTTGAGCAGTTGGTGGGCGAGGTCGTGCATGGCCCGGCCTGCCGCCAGTTCGTCGCCGACCTCCGGCACGTTCGTGTCCGTCGGACTGCAGTGCGCGGTTCCGCGGCCGGTCAGCGCCGTGGTGCCGGTGTCCAGCACGACATGCGCCTTCGTTGTTCCGTCGTCGTCCTCGAAGAGGTGGAGACGTACGTTCCACTGTCCCGTGTGCGACATCGCTCTCTCCTTGCCCGCGTGGCTCCGTGCTCTGAACTCCGTGTACCAGCGGTGTGCGAAGGGCCATCAGCGCACGGGCGGCATGTCTCCGAAGAGGTTGTCGGCCTCCCCGCAGGTGTCGGTCGGCTCTCCGGTCCCTCCCACGATCGAACGGCGGCGGTCCCCGGTCACAGGGCCGAAGGTCCCTGCGGGACCGGCGACCGGCCCGGAAGCCGACGCGGATCCGCCTCCTCGTTCCGCGGCCGTCACATCTGGGGGACGATGGCGACGGGACACGGTGCGTGATGCAGCAGTGCGTGGCTGACCAGGCCCAGTTGCAGACCCGGATGTCCAAGTCGCCGCCGGGCGCCCACGACCAGCAGGTCCGCGGTCGACGCGGCTTCCAGCAGTGCCTGGCGTGCCGGTTTCTCGATCAGCCGCCGGCTCACCGTGGCGTCGCCGTACTGTCCGGCACGACCGCGCAGGGCGTCGTCCAGCACCTGCGCCGGCGGACGCCGATGAGCCTCCATCAACCACGACGTGGCTCGCGGTGTCGTACAGGCACCGGCCGGTGCGTTCCAGGCGTGCATCGCCACGAGCTCACAGCGCCGCACCTGCGCCTCACGCAACGCGAAGTCCACGGCCGTGCCGCTGCCCTCCCCGTCCTCGACACCCACGACGACGCTCCCGAAACGGTCCGCGCGATGCTCCGGGGCGCCGCGGACCACGACGACCGGGCCGTCGGCGCGTGCCGCCACGGCAAGGCTGACCGAGCCCAGGAGCAGGCCGGTGAGGTTCCCGAGTCCTCTGGATCCCAGGACCAGGGCGAAGGCGTTGCGCCCCTCATCGACGAGGGCCGAGGCCGCGTCCTGGTGCGAGATCTCGCTGGACAACCGCACCGCGGGAGCGGTTTTCACGGCACGTACCGAGGCGGCATCGATCACCGCGGCCGCCTCCCGCTCACCGGCCGCCGCGTGCAGAAGGCGGAGCGGCACCCCGTGCCGGACCGCCTCGTCGGCGGCCCAGTCGACGGCCTCCAGGCTCGTCTCGGATCCGTCCACTCCGACCACAAGGGGAATCGCCACGCTCGTGTCACCTCTCATGCCGGATTCCGTGCCTTTCACTCCCTCTCCGTGGCTCCACATGCGCCAGGGAGAGGTTGGGGGTGATCCTGAGAGAACGCATCACCCCGGTGCGCAGGCGACGCACGGACCAAGCTCCGGTCGCGGACTCGTTCATCATCATTTCCAGCTTCTTACGAGATGGAGGCCGCCGCCATGCAACCAGCCGTCACCGTGGGCCTCGACGGATCGCCCGAGAGCCTGGCCGCCGCCCGCTGGGCCGCCGACGAAGCCGAGAAGCGCAAGCTCCCTCTGCGCCTGCTGCACGCGTGGCCGATGCTGGCGCCGGAACCGCCCCGGGTCGCCGGCGAAGTCGATCAGAACTATTGGGCGAAGCGCCTGGTCCACACCGCGCAGGCGGAGCTCCAAGCCCGCCACCCGGGCCTGACCGTCGTCGGGAACCTGGTCGCCGACGACGCCCAGAGCGCCCTGCTCCAAGCGGCGTCGGAGTCGGAGATCACGGTGCTCGGTTCGCGCGGGCTGGAGTCCGTCGAGAGCTATTTCCTGGGGGACATCAGCATGCCCGTCGTGGCACGGGCCGAACGGCCGGTGGTGCTGGTCCGCGCCGACCCCCAGGAGCGGAAGACGTCTCCCGCGCCCGGGAGCCCTGTGGTCGTCGCCCTGAAGCTGCACGGATCCTCCGACGACCTGCTCGAATTCGCATTCCGGACCGCCGCGGCAAGAGACGTACCGCTCCTGGCCGTCCACGGTCGCAGCGTGCCGCTCCACGCACATGTGCCCTGGGGTGTGGACCACGGGGTCACCGAAGACATGACGCGCGAGGCGCACGAGGAGGCGAGCAAGGCGCTCCACCCGTGGCGAGAGAAGTACCCGCGGGTGGAGGTGGCCGACAGCATCCTTCTCGAAAGCCCCGCCAAGGCCGTCGTACGGTCCGCCGAGGGCGCCGCGCTGCTCGTGGTGGGCCGGCGCCGGCACCGTCATGGTCTGGCGCCGCACCTGGGGCCGGTGGCGCAGGCCGCCATTCACCATGGGCGCTGCCCGGTCGCCGTCGTTCCTCATGACTGAACGAGGCCCCGACGGGACGCCGGGGCCTCACCTCGCTGCCGCGCCCCGCCCGGGTGCCCGGCACGACGGCGATCCGCCGGCCCGGGCGGGCGTGTGCGAGACCCACACCGCGGTCCTGTTCTTCGTCGGCGACCGTGCGTACAAGCTCAAGAAGCCGGTCGATCTCGGGTTCCTGGACTACACCACGGCGACCGCGCGCCGGGTCGCGTGCGAGCGGGAAGTCGCCCTCAACCGTCGGTTCGCCCCCGATGTGTACCTGGGACTGGGAGAGTTCCGCGGTCCGGGCGCGTCGGCGGCCGAGCCGCTCGTGGTGATGCGCCGCATGCCGGAGGACCGCCGGCTCTCCCACCTCGTACGAACAGGAGCCTCCGTCGACGACATCCTCCGAGTCGTCGCCCGGCACCTCGCCACGTGGCACGCGGACGCACCCCGTGGTCGTGAGGTGGACGAGCAAGGCACCCGGGATGCCCTGTCATCACGGTGGGAGGCCAGTTTCGCTCAGGTCCGCACGCTGGGCGCCGACGGTTCCGTACCCGATGACCTGGCGGAGATCGAGAAGCTGGTGCGCCGCTATCTCGCCGGCCGTGAGCGGCTTTTCGACGCCCGCATCGAGCAGGGGCGTGTGGTCGACGGCCACGGTGACCTGCTCACCGAGGACATCTTCTGCCTTGACGACGGTCCTCGGGTCCTGGACTGCCTGGAGTTCGACGACCACCTCCGGTACGTCGACGGCCTGGACGACGCGGCCTTCCTCGCCATGGACCTCGAACAACACGGCGCCCCGGAGGCCGCGGCGCACTTCCTCGCCCAGTACGGCGAGTACTCCGCCGATCCCGCGCCCCCCTCCCTCTGGCACCATTACGTCGCCTACCGTGCGTTCGTCCGTGCCAAGGTCTCTCTCCTCCAAGCCCGTCAGGGCGCTGCGGGCGCGGAGGCGGCGTCGCGGCGGCTGATGTCGACGGCGCTGCGCCACCTGCGCACCTCTGCCGTCCGCCTCATCCTCGTAGGCGGACTGCCGGGCAGCGGGAAGTCCACTCTGTCCGGAGCTCTGGCCGACCGGCTGGGAGTCACCCTGCTCAGCAGCGACCGGATCCGCAAGGAACTCGCCGGCATCCCCGCCGAGCAGTCCGCGGCAGCCGGCTACCGCGAGGGCCTGTACACGCTCGAGTGGACCGTGAAGACGTACACAGCCGTGCTCGACCGCGCAGCTGCTCTGCTGTCTTCCGGCGAGTCCGTCGTCCTGGACGCCACCTGGTCCGACGCCGCACAGCGCGAAGCGGCTCTGCGTGTGGCCGAACGCACCAGCGCGGACCTGGTGGCCCTGCACTGCCAGGTGCCGGGCGACGTCTCGGCCGCCCGTCTGAGCACGCGCAGACGCGGAATGTCCGACGCGGACCTCGACATCGCCACCGCCATGGCGGCCGCCGAACCGCCATGGCACGAGGCCGTGCCGGTCGACACCAGCGGCGCGCTGGAGTCAGCGGTCGCCCGGGCGATGACTGCCGTGCGCCCGTGGGGCACCGCTCAGGCGCAGGTCTTCCGCCGCCCCTACATGGAGCCGGACTGAGGTGAGGTCCTGACCGTGTCGCCCAGGGGATCGACTCCTTGAGGCTGACCTTGAGGCCGGCCATGAGGGCGTCGGGCGGCAGTGTGTCGGCGCGGTGGATCACCGGCGCGAGCAGTGCGCCGTGCCGGCGCGACACCGCGACACCCCGACCCCGGAATCCGGCACGAACCCGCCGTTCCGCCCCGAGCCGGGGCTCCGGGTGCGGGTGGCGCTCATGCGGACTGCTCCGTCCTCGCCGGGGAGGAAGCCTCCAGGGTGGAGTCCTCCAGGGTCGAGATGTCGCCCTCGGGGAGGCCGAGTTCACGTGCCCGCAGCAGGCGGCGCATCACCTTGCCGCTGCGGGTGTGCGGCAGGTGCTGGTCGAAGACGATCTCCCGGGGCGCCACGGCCGGCCCCAGCCGACGCCTGGCGAAGGCCAGCAGTTCCTGACGCATGGTGGTGCTCGCCTCGAAGCCGGGACTCAGCGTGACGAACGCCTTGACGATGTTCCCGGCGACCGGATCAGGTCGGCCGATCACCCCGGACTCGGCGACCGCGGGATGCTCGATCAGGATGCTCTCGACCTCGAAGGGCCCGATGAGGTGCCCCGCCGACTTGATGACGTCATCGGCGCGCCCGACGAACCAGTACCAGCCGTCCGCGTCGCGCCGTACCAGGTCGCCGGTGAGGTACCAGCCGTCGGCGAAGGCCGCGGCGGTGCGGGGCTCGTCGTGCAGATAGCCGCGGAACATGGACGGCCAGCCGGGCCGGAGCGCCAGCTCGCCCTCCAGGCCGGGCTCCGCCAGTGCGGTGACATGCTGGTCCGCGACCTCGGCACGGCCGTCCTCGCCGCGCCGGAGAACCGCCGCCTCCACACCGGGCAGCGGACGCCCCATCGATCCGGGGCGGATGTCGCAGGCCGCGAAGTTGGCGATCATGATGGCGCCGGTCTGCGTCTGCCACCAGTTGTCGTGCACCGGCAGTCCGAGCACATCCTGTCCCCACACCACGGCCTCCGGGCCGAGGGGTTCGCCGGACGACGCGATGAACCGCAGCGCGCTCAGGTCGAACGAGCGGGGCAGGTCGTACGGCCCGGTCCGCGGCGTCGTCCGCATCAGCGTGCGCAGTGCCGTCGGCGCGGTGTACCAGACGTTCACCCGCTGCTCGGCGAGGATCCGGTACCAGCGGCGGGCGTCGAAGTCGCCCTCGTCCACCACGACCGTCACGCCGTGCATCAGCGGTGCGATGATCCCGTAGGACATGGCGGTGACCCAGCCCGGGTCCGCGGTGCACCAGAACACGTCGTCCTGGTGGAGATCGAGGGCGTACAGCGCGGAGACGTAGTGGGCGACGGCGGCCTCGTGCACGTGTACCGCGCCCTTGGGAATGCTCGTCGTGCCGCTCGTGAAGTGCAGCAGGGCCATGTCGTGGGGCGAGGTCGGCGGAATGGCGAAGGTGTCGTCCGCGTCGGCCATGAGCGCGGTGAGGGACACGGTGCCGGGCAGTTCGTCCGCGCCCTCGCCGACGATGAGCACATGGCGCAGTGCGGCAAGGCCGCTCCGTCGCCCGGCGACCTTCCTGCGATAGAGCTCCGCCGTGGTGACCAGGACCTGGGCGTCGCTCAGGGTCACTCGCTGGGCCACCTGGTCCGGTCCGAACGCGGGGAACAGCGGGCACAGCACGCTGGTGTTCTTCAACGTGCCGAGGACCACGGTGTAAAGATCGGGGCACTGCCCCAGCAGCGTCACCACGCGGTCGCCGTGGCCGATACCGAGAGTGCGGAGCAGGTTGGCGAACCGTGCCGTGGAACGTGCCAGCTCCGCGTAGGTCACGCAGGTCACGGAGTCGTCCCGCCCCACACAGCGCAGCGCGACCGCTGTCGCGCGGGCCGATGCCGCATGCCGGTCCACGGCCTCGTGCGCGATGTTCAGGCCCCGGCCGCCGGGCAGCCCCTCCAGGCCGGCCCGCGCCTTCGACCACGAGAAGTCCGCACACTCCTTGTCGTAGTCGACCAGATTCGGGGCGGTCCGCGGGAGGGTGTCCTTCCGGATGGTCTCCCACCGCATGCCGGCCCTCCTTTCGTCGGGCTCTCTTCGACCATCCGTCCCCGCCGCCCCGCCCGCACTGGGCCGTCCGGCCTCCGTACGTGGCCGGACGGCCCGGATCCGCGGCTCCCGCTCGTTCGAGACGGTGGCAGCCGTCCCGGATCACAGCCGTCGGCATCCATGGGGCCAAGGGGACCAATGGACCCCTGGTATTTCCCCGCATGGCTCTGCCGGCGCGGCACCCTGCACCAAATGCTGCGGTAATGGGCCTGAAGGGCGGTAAGTCCAGTCAGTCGTCCCAGTCTGTGGTCCGCGGTGCTGAAGGAGATCGGTGATGAGATCGGACGCCGAGACGAACTCCTCCCCGCCTGCCGAGCCGGACGGGCGGGTGATGGGCAAGGACGGGATGGCCGCGCTCGTCGACGTGCTGCTCCGGCGCGGGTTCACCGTGGTCGGACCCACGGCGCGGGACGGCGCGATCGTACTGGCGGAACTGCGTTCGGCCGACGAGTTGCCGTACGGATGGGGTGTGGAGCTGGAGGCCGGGCGATACCGGCTGAAGGAGCGGTCGGACGGCGCCGCCTTCGCGAACGCGGCGGGCCCCCAGTCGTGGAAGCCGTTCCTGCATCCGCCACGGGTGCGGGAGTGGAGTGCCGACCGGATCGACGGCCGGTCGGTTCTCACGGCCGAGGACACCGCGCCACCGCGGTATGCCTTTCTGGGCGTGCGGCCCTGCGATCTGCGGGCCATCGCCATCCAGGACCGGGTCCTGACCGGCGGGGCGTACCGGGACCCCGTCTACGAGGGGCGCCGCACCGGAGCACTGCTGATCGTCGTCGAGTGCACGGAGCCGGGCGCCACGTGCTTCTGCGTCTCGATGGGCACCGGCCCCGCTTCCGGACCCGGCTACGACCTGGTGATGACCGAAGTGGCCGATGAGGAGGGGCACCGCTTCTGGGTGCGCGGCGGCAGCCGGGAAGGCGCGGAGATCCTGGCGGAACTGCCCGCGCGTCCGGCCGACCCGGAAACCCGGGAGACGGCCCGCGCAGGTGTCGCGGCCGCCGCGGACCGTATGGGACGGACCATGCCCGAGGCCGATCTGCGGGAGCTGATGGCCGGAACGCTCGACGCGCCCCGCTGGGACGACGTCGCCGGACGGTGTCTGACCTGCGGCAACTGCACCATGGTGTGCCCCACCTGCTTCTGCACCACCACCGAGGACGTGACCGACCTGACCGGCGACCACGCGGAGCGGTGGCGGCTCTGGGACTCGTGCTTCGACCTCGACTTCTCCCACCTGCACGGCGGACCGGTTCGCGCCTCCCCGCGCAGCCGCTACCGGCAGTGGATGACCCACAAACTCGGCACCTGGTACGACCAGTTCGGATCGTCCGGCTGCGTGGGCTGCGGTCGCTGCATCGTGTGGTGCCCGGTCGGCATCGACATCACGGAGGAGGCCGCCGCCCTGCACGACTGGACACGGCCGGGCGCGTCGACGGAGGAGGAGGCGGTGCCGTGACCGGGCTTCTCGCGTCCCAGGTCTTCGGAGCGGCCGCACGGCTGCCGGTGAGCGGGCGGCCATGACCACCGTGCTGCCCCCACTGCCGTACCGCGTCGCCGGGACGCGGGCCGAGACCGCCGACACCCGGTCGATCGAACTGGTACCGGCCGGACGGGAGCTCCCGCCCTTCGCACCGGGGCAGTTCGCGATGATCTACGCGTTCGGGGTCGGTGAGGTGCCCATCTCGGCCAGCGGTCTGCGCGGCCGTCATGGGGGTCTCGTGCACACGGTGCGCGCGGTGGGCGCGGTCTCGACCGCGTTGTACCGGCTGCGCCCGGGCGACACCGTCGGGCTCAGGGGGCCGTACGGATCAGGCTGGGACATGGAAGCGGCCGCCGGTCACGACGTGCTGGTGATCGCGGGCGGCATCGGTCTGGCCCCGCTGCGGCCGGTCGTGCACGCCCTCCTGGACCGCCCGGACGCGTACGGCCGAATCGCCGTCCTGGTGGGCGCGCGCAGCCCCGACGACCTGGCTTTCGGGAACGAGATCGAGAGCTGGCGCGGCACGGCCCACGTGGAGGTGACCGTCGACCGCCACGCCCCGGGCTGGCACGGCGCCGTGGGCGTCGTCACCACCCTCCTCGACCGACTCGAACTGCGTCCCGAACGGACCTGCGCGCTCGTCTGCGGGCCCGAGGTGATGATGCGTCACACCGCCCGCGAACTCGTCGTCCGGGGCCTTGTGCCGCACCGCGTCCAGTTGTCCCTGGAACGCAACATGCGCTGCGCGACCGGCCATTGCGGTCACTGCCAGCTCGGTCCGCTCCTGCTGTGCCGGGACGGGCCGGTCGTCGGCTACGACCGCGTGGCAGATCTGCTCCAGGTGAGGGAGTTGTGACATGACCAGCGATCCGGGAACGGCCACCGACACACGGCCGACGCTCGCCGTGTGGAAGTTCGCCTCCTGCGACGGCTGCCAGCTGACGCTTCTCGACTGTGAGGACGAACTCCTCGCCCTCACCGACCGCGTGCGGATCGACCACTTCCTGGAGATGACCCCGGTCGAGGGCGCAGGCGGGGAGCGCGCGCGGCTGGACGGCCGGGGGCCGTACGACCTCTCCCTGGTCGAAGGGTCCATCACCACCGCCGCGGACGCCGAGCGGATCCAGCACGTCCGCCGCGTGTCCCGGTACCTCGTGACCATCGGAGCCTGCGCCACCGCGGGCGGCATCCAGGCCCTGCGCAATTTCGCCGACGTCGACGATTTCCTCGCCGCGGTCTACGCCCGTCCGGAGTACATCTCCACGCTGGAGACCTCGACAGCGATCTCGGCCCACGTCCCGGTCGACTTCGAACTGCGCGGCTGTCCCATCGACCGTCGCCAGCTCCTCGAGGTCATCACCGCCTATGTGACCGGACGCAGACCCGGGATCCCCGGCCACAGCGTCTGCTTCGAGTGCAAGAGGCGCGGCACCACCTGCATCACCGTGGCCCACGGCACCCCCTGTCTGGGCCCGGTGACGCACGCCGGGTGCGGCGCCATCTGCCCCGCCTACGGACGCGGGTGCTACGGCTGCTTCGGACCCACGGACCGCCCCAATCTGCGCTCCATGGTCGCGCAGCTGCGCCGCGACGGGATGAGCGAGTCCGACATCCAGCGCTTCTTCCGCACCTTCAACGCCGCGTCGCCGGAATACGCCCCCGTGCCCGACCTCCTGGCCGAGGAGCAGGACGACCCTCGGGCCAGGCAGGACAGCTCTCGGGCCAGGACGGAAACCCGCCCGGAAAGGCCCGTATGAACGATCGCGGACGCCGTGTCCTGCGGCTGGGCTCGCTGGGCCGGGTGGAGGGCGAAGCGTCCCTCCACCTGCGCGTGCAGGACCGCTCGGTCGCCGGGACGCAACTGCGTATCTACGAACCACCGCGCTTCTTCGAGGCGTTCCTGGTCGGCCGTGGCCACACCGAACCCCCCGACATCACCTCACGCATCTGCGGCATCTGCCCGGTCGCCTACCAGATGAGTGCCTGCCAGGCGATCGAGAAGGCCTGCGGCGTCACGGTGGACGGCCCCCTCTCGGAGCTGCGCCGCCTGCTGTACTGCGGCGAATGGATCGAGAGTCACGCCCTGCACATCCATCTGCTGCACGCGCCGGACTTTCTGGGCCGTGCGGACGTGCTGGGAATCGCCCGCGACCAGCGAGCCGCCGTGGAGCGCGGGCTGCGTATCAAGCAGGCCGGCAACGCGATCCTGGAACAGCTCGGCGGCCGGCCCGTCCACCCGGTCAACGTCCGGGTGGGCGGCTTCTACCGGACGCCGGCGCCGGCCGAACTGCGACCACTGGCGGAACGACTGCGGCAGGCCCGTGCGGATGCCCTGGAGACCGTCCGCTGGGTGGCGGCGTTCGACTTCCCCGATGCCGTCTGCGACCACGATCTGCTCGCACTGCGTGACCCCGGCCGCTATGCCGTCGACTCCGGGACGCCCGCCGTCATGGCCGCGCAGAACCGGAGCCCGGCGGCGCGCGAGTTCCCGGTGTCGGATTTCGAGGAGCACGTCCAGGAAGGACAGGTGCCGCACTCCACCGCACGGACCGCCACTCTGGACGGCCGCCGCTTCCTGACCGGCCCGCTGGCCCGCTACGCGATCAGCGGCCGGTGGCTGCATCCTGTGGCGGCCGAGGCGGCGCGGAACGCCGGGCTGGGCGACCCGGCCCGCGGCGCGGTCTGCGACAACCCCTTCCGGAGCATCGTCGTACGTGCCGTGGAGGTGGTGCAGGCCGTCGAGGATGCCCTGCGGATCATCGACGGATACGAACCACCTGCCCGGCCGAGCGTCGAGGTCCTCCCGCGCGAGGCGTCCGGCGCGGGTGCCACCGAGGCACCCCGGGGCCTGCTGTACCACCGCTATGCCCTCGCGGCGGACGGCACGCTCACCGAGGCCCGCATCATTCCGCCCACCGCCCAGAACCAGACGGCCATCGAGGAGGACGTACGGAGGGCGGTCCAGGCGCGCCTGGACAGGGCGGGACCCGCCGCCGACGACGAGGAGCTGACCCTCCTGTGCGAGCGAGCCGTCCGCAACCACGATCCCTGCATCTCCTGCGCCGCCCACTTCCTCGACCTGACCATGGACCGCACATGACCGGCCGGGTCGTGGTGATCGGCGTGGGCAATCCGCTGCGCGGTGACGACGGGATCGGTCCGGCGGTGGTGGAGGCCCTGCGGGGCCGTGTGCCCGATGACACCGTCCTGGCGGTCAGCGACGGTGAACCGGCGCGACTGCTCGATCTGTGGCGTGGCGCCGACACCGTGGTCGTCGTGGACGCCCTGCGGACCTCGCCGGCCCGGCCCGGAGCGCTGCACACCCTGACGCCGGCGGAGGCGGCCGGCCGCGCCCGGGGTACGGCGAGCACGCACGGCTTCGGCCTCGGGGACTGCCTCGCCCTGGCGGAGGCCCTCGGCCGGCTGCCGCCGAGGCTCGTGGTGCACGCCGTGGAGGTGGCCGACATCGAACTCGGCACGCCTTTGAGCGAAGCGGTGCGGTCGGCCCTCCCCGCATTGACCGACCGTGCCGCCGCCTCCGTACGACAGGCCTACGCACGCAACCATGAGTCGTGGCGGACCTGAGGGTCTGCGGTGAGTGTCGCCCCGGCGCCTGTCCGGAAGCGGCCCGAGGCCCGGGTCCCGGCCGGGCCACGGCTACTGGAAGGCCGCGTGGATCTCCTGCTCGGTCGCCTCGTGCGACACGAGCAGGACTTCGTCGCCCGGCTGGAGCCGTACCCCGGGTTCGGGAACCGTGGGCCTGCCGTCACGGACGACCGTGGCGACGACGGTGCCGGACGGCAGGGGGATCTCGCTCAGGGCGTGCCCCGCGGCTCGGGACCGCTCGGTGATCGCGGTCTCGATGACCTCGACGCCCGCCTTGCTGAGCCGCAGGAGTGCCACGGTGTCCGTGGCCCCGGTGGCCTCCTCGATGAGGGAGATCAGGGGAGTGGCCGCGGGTACGGCCACGTCCACGCCCCACAGCTGGTCGAAGAGCCAGGCGTTCTCCGCGTCGTTGACGCGTGCGGCCACCCGCCCCACTCCGAACCGCCGCTTGGCGAGCAGGCTGATGACGAGGTTGTCCTCGTCACGCCCTGTGGCGGAGATGACGAGATCGCAGCTGGACACCCCGGCGCGCTCCAGGAGGGAGGAGTCGCAGGCGTCACCGGCCATCAGGCGCACGCGCGGCAGGGCCGCGAGCGCCGCAACGCGGTCGTCGTCCTGCTCCACGAGGATCACCTCGTTGTGCGCGGCGGAGAGGACCTGGGCGATCTGGGTGCCGAGACGGCCGGCGCCGCCGATGAGGACCTTCACGTTCCCAGCTCCTTGTCGAGGAAGCCGCGCAACCGGCCGAGCGCGGTCGCGGCGACGGCGAAGGTGACCAGATCACCCGGCTCGGCACAGACACCGTGCGCGGGCAGCAGCGAGCGGCCGGCGCGGGTGATCTCCACGACGCGGATCTCGCCGTCGACGTCGAATTCGGACAGCTGCCGCCCGGTGAGGTACGCCGGCACCTGGGACCGGACCAGGCGGGTCTCGCCGTTGCCGAAGGTGAGTTCGGCGGTGAGGTGGCGGTGCAGCAGTGCCTGGTGGATACGGCTGACGGCCCAGCGGACGCTGGAGATGGCCGGGATGCCCAGCTCCCGGCAGAGGTCGGCGCGCCGGGGATCGTGGATGCGGGCGAGGACGACCGGGACCCGGTAGAGCTCCTTGGCGGTTCGCGCGCTGACGATGTTGCTGTTGTCCCCGGAAGCCACCGCGACCAGCGCGTCCGCCTCGACGACCCCGGCCTGTTCCAGCACGGAGCGGCTGAAGCCGTTGCCCACGAGGAAGGCGCCGGGGAAGCCTGTGGGCAGCAGCGTGCGCGTCTTGGGGTCACGATCCACGAGGCGCACGTCGTGGCCCTCGGTGACGAGCTGCGTGGCGAGGGTCGAACCGACCTGGCCGCACCCCACAATGACCACCCTCATCGTGTTCCTCCCTTCGTGGACGTGCTCCGGTGCCGCAGCACCCACTTACGGGCTTCCTCCGCGGCCAGCAGGAGCACACCGAACCCGGCGAGAACCGCCCAGTCGGCGAGGGTCAGCGGGGCGGTGTTGAAGATTGCCTGGAGCGGCGGCGCGTAACTGATGGCGGCCATCAGCGCGATGCCGAAACAACCGGCGGCGATCAGCCACGGATTGCTCAGCAGACCGGCCCGGAAGACGCTCTGCCGGTCGGTGCGCACCGCGAGCGCGTTGAAGAACTGGCTGACGACGATGCCGGCCTGGACCATGGTGATCGCCTCCCGGTAGACGGGTGTGTCCCTGGTGAAGTCCGCGTACGGGATCCCGGAGGCATGGATGTGCCAGAAGAAGACGGCACTCACACCGAGGGCCTGAATGCCGCCGAGGAAGAGGACGCGGCCCGTGACAGCCTTCGAGAAGAGCCGCTCCCCGCGAGGCCGCGGCGGGCGGTCCATCACGTCGGGCTCCATCGGCTCCGCGCCGAGCGCCAGCGCGGGCAGCACGTCCGAACCGAGGTCGATGGCGAGGATCTGCACGGCCGTGATCGGCACCAGCGGGAACCCGGCAAAGGTCGCCGCGATGATCGGGACGAGTTCGGCGATGTTGTGGCTGAAGAGATAGATCAGGAACTTGCGGATGTTCCGGTACACCGAGCGGCCGAGACCCACCGCTGTGGTGATGGAGGCGAAGGAGTCGTCCAGGAGCACCATCACCGCGGCCTCACGGGCGACATCGGTGCCGGAGACGCCCATGGCGACGCCGATGTCCGCATGTTTGAGCGCGGGGGCGTCGTTCGCACCGTCCCCTGTGACGGCGACGACCTCGCCGAGCCGTTGGAACGCGGTGACCACGCGCATCTTGTGCTCGGGACTGACCCGGCACAGCAGCATCTCTGCGGAACCGGCCAGCAGAGTATCCAGCCCGTCGTCGTCGAGGTCGTCCAGCTGCGCCCCCGTCTTCACGCAGGGGGCCGGCCCGCGCACGACGCCGACACGGCGGGCGACGGCTTCCGCGGTCAGGGGATGGTCACCGGTGACCATGACGATGCGGATGCCCGCTCGTCGGCACGCGGTCACCGCGTCCCGCACCTCGGGCCGAGGCGGGTCGTACATCCCGGCGAGACCCAGGAGCGTCAGTCCGGACTCGACGTCGCCGAGCGGTGGGTGGGGCTCGGTCACTTGCCGCCGGGCGACCGCCAGGACCCGCAATCCCTGGCCGGCCATGTCGTCCGCGGCCGCGGCCACCTGGGCGCGTGCGGCATCCGTCAGCGCTGTCCGTGCGCCACCCCGGTCCATCGCATCGCAGTGGGAAAGCAGCTCAAGCGGTGCGCCCTTGACGTACGCGAGGTACCTGCCGTCGTCGTCGTGGTGCACGGTGCTCATCAGCTTGCGGGCGGAGTCGAAGGGATACTCCGACACCCGCGGCGTACGGGCTTCCTCCCGCGCCCGGTCGAGCCCGGCCTTCTCGGCCGCCACCAGCAGGGCACCCTCGGTGGTGTCCCCGAGCACCCGCCACGCGTCCCGCCCGGTCGGTGGCACCAGCCGGGCGTTGCTGCACAGAGCCGCCGCCCGCAGCAGCTCCCGTACCGGGCCGGGTTCGGTGATCTCGCCGACCGGCGCGTACCCCACGCCGGTCACCGCATGGGACTCCCCGTGCGCCCACAGCCGTACGACGGTCATCTCGGCTTGCGTCAGCGTGCCCGTCTTGTCGGTGCACACCACGCTCGTCGAACCCAGCGCCTCCACCGCGAGCAGCTGCTTGACGAGCGCGTGACGACGGGCCATCCGGCGGACACCGATCGCCAGTGACACGGAGAGCGTGGCCGGCAGCCCCTCCGGCACGAGGGCGACCATCACGCCCAGTGAGAAGACGAAGGTGTCGACGAACGGCTGACCGCTCGGCAGGCGCACCGCGAACAGGACGGCGCCGGTGGCGAGCGCGACGCCCGCGACCCGGCGGGCCATGGCGGCGACCTGGAGCTGCAGCGGGGTCCGCTGCCTCGGGGCGGACGCCGCGAGCCGGAAGATCCGCCCGAACTCGGTGTTCGTACCCGTGGCGAACACGACGGCCTTGCCCGTGCCCGCGACCAGGTCGGTGCCCATGAACACGCAGTTGCGCGACTCCAGCGGCGGACCGGGCCGCACGGCCGCCGAGACGCGCGCGACGGGATCGCTCTCTCCGGTGAGCGCTGCGTTGTTGACGGTGGCCTCCTGGGCCTCGGTCAACCGGCAGTCGGCCGGCACCGCGTCCCCGGCCTCCAGAACCACCACATCGCCCGGCACCAGATCGCGCGCGGCCACCTCCCGCCGCTCCCCGTCGCGCAGCACCCGGCTGGTGTGCGGCACCATCGCCTGCAGAGACTCCGCCGTGCGCTCGGCGGAGTACTCCTGGGCGAAGCCGATGCCGGCGTTCAGGAACACCACTCCGAGGATCGCCACGGCCAGCTGAAGGGTGGCAGGATCGCGGGGCTGTCCGAGGACGTAGGCGAGGAAGGTGATCGCCGAGGCGACGAGCAGCACGACCGCGAAGAGGTCGGTGAACTGCGCGACGAGCTGACGCCACACATGGCCATGGCTCACGCCGGGCAGCTCGTTGGCGCCGTAGCGGGTCCGGCGCTCGGCCGCCTCGGCCGACGTGAGACCGCGCGAAACGGTGCCCATCGCGGCGAAGACGTCGGGGACCGGCAGAGAGAGGATGGCGGACGCGACGTCCGGCCGGTCCAGAAGCGGGGCCGCTGCTGCGAGGGCGGGGGTGACGCGCGTGGGTGGGCCGCCCTCGCGAAGAGCGGCCGTCCCCTGCCCGTCCGAGTCGGGGCTCATCCGGCTCATCCTCGGGTTCCGGCCTGCGAAGGCGGCGCGGGCGGCTCTTGCAGGACGCTCGAGGCGACCGGGCCGAGCAGGTCGGCGAACCTGCGGAAGACGTCGAGCAGCAGGTCGTCGAGCGTCAGCACGCCCACGACCCGGCCTGACTCCAGGACCGGAAGCCGGCGGACCCCCGTGCGACGGAACGTCCGGTAGGCCACCTGGAGATCGTCGGCGGCTTCGACCGTGATGACGCGTGGCGACATGACCGCGTCCACCCGGGCCGTCGCGTCCAGACCTCCACCCAAGCCCCGTACCGCCAGGTCGCGGTCGGTGACGATGCCGTGCAGCGCTCCGTCCTCGACCACGAGGACCGACCCGACGGCGTACTCGGCCATCCGTCCGGTCACCTCGTCCAGGGGAACGTGAGGTGCCACGCACACCGGAGGAGCAGTCATCACCTCCGAGACCTTCATGGGACTACCCCTTCCTGTCCTGTGTGTCCGTGTCAGCGGACGTCGAGCAGATCAGCCACCGGCCGCCGTGGGCTCGCCTGGCCCTCGGGGCCGTAGCCGAGTCGGATCACCATCTGGACGTGTGCCATGGCCGAGATCGGGTCGCGGACGGCCCACCGGATCTCCGACCACTCCAGGGGCTGGGACGTCACCGAGGTGACCAGCCCGTCCGTGGTGGCCCGGAGCAGCACCCTCTCCAGTGCCTGACCGGCGCACAGCCAGTCCGCCGGCTCGTCACGGGCCGTCCCGAGCAAAGCGATGTTCGGGTTCTTCTCGAAGTGCGCCCAGCCGCGCCCGGGCACCGGACGGCCGACGGCGAAGTCACGTACGGGGGCCGATGAACCCTGCTGCCGCGGTCCGAAGGCCTCGGCAGGGATGCCGTCCGCCGCCCCATCGGCAGCTGACGGCTCGGTGCGTGTCCACCGCACCGTTTCCTCGCGCACTCCCGGGTCGATTGCTTCCCGGTCCTCGGCGTCCCGCACCGACGCGAGAATCGACTGCACATGCCACATGTCGGGGAACTGCAACTGCGCGCCCTCGGCGCGGGCCGCCTCGTCGAGCCCTTCCCTTGTGACGGCCGGGATTTCCTTGTCGCGGAAGGGCAGACGGCTGGAGTGACGCCGCTGGATCGAGGCGGCGAGCCGGGCGAGCGCGGCGTCGGGTGGTCCGGTGCCGCGCAGATGTACCTCGGCGAGGAACTCGGCGCGGGCCGGATCGGGCAGCAGTCGGACGACCGGCGCCAGGCCCGCCGCCGCGGCGGCCACGCGCAGGTTGAGCAGCGCGGCGCCGCAGCCTATGTGCAGGCCACGATTCTCCGGGTCGGTGCGCGGGAGTGTGCGCTCGAGGTCGGCGTACAGGCGCAGGACGCCGGTGTCCTGCAGGTAGCGGAACGCCCAGGGCTGAGCGTTGTGGAGAGAGGGCGCGGCGGTGGCGTCCGTCACGAGCGCTGTGACGGTGTTCACGTCAAGAGCTTCTGTGGCCATGATGGCTTCCCTTCGTGCCGGTCCGGCCAGTCGAGCACGGCTCGCGGCTCGGCGCCGCGCAGGGCCACCGCCTCGAACGCCGCATCGTCTGCGCTGCGAGGGTTCGCTGCCGTCGCCGTAATACGCGGGGGAGCGGGATACAGCGGTGTCCGAGGGCATGGTCACGTCGTGGAGATCGGTGCTGGTGACTTCGGACATGGTGATCGCCGCTGGATATCGCGGACCCCCTTCCTCACCAGTCTGCCGACGATCGCGCGGGAGAACAGGGACTTCAGGGACCCAGATAGGGGCTGTTCGGCCTCAGCGGGAAGGGACCGGGTGCGATGGACTGGAGGTGTCGGCAGACGCGACGACCGCCGAGGAGGTAGGGCGATGACCACACTGACACGCAGGCAGAGGTTCCAGTTCCCGGAGATGCCGGATTGGTTCGAGACCATTCCTGGCAAGTTCACCATGCCCGCGGTCCGTATCGAGGACTACATGGAGGACGACTGCTACGTCATGCGCGCCGAACTTCCGGGCATGGCTCCCGAGGACATCGACGTCGTGATCAGCGACGGGATGCTGACGGTCCAGGCCGAACGCACCGAACGGGACGTGGACAAGAACCACAGCGAGATCCGGTACGGCGCCATGAGCCGCAGCGTGACGCTGCCGCCGGGCGCCGACGAGGATGATGTCAAGGCCGACTACACCAAGGGCATGCTGACCGTCCGCGTGGGCCTGGCCGCCGCGAAGGCGGAGGCCAAGCACGTGGAGATCCGGCACGACAGCTGACGGAACGGCTTCCGTCTCCGGCGGGCCCCGCGTGGGCCCGCCGTCGCCCGTGTTCCGCGCTGTCGTCGTGGGCGATCAATCGCGCCGCCATGTCCCTGTCGGCTTCGTACCCACTGGGGCCGACCGGCGCCGCTCACTCACGGTCGTTCGTGCGGGAGGTCGAACCGTACGTCCACCACGCCTTCGACGGCCCGCACCAGGCGGGCGGCCACGGGGACCATGGTGGTGTCGCGGACGCGGCCCGTCAGCGTGGCGACTCCGTCGTGCACCTCCACCTGGATGGAGGACGGCGGCGGGAAGACAGTGGACACCACCTCGCGGCGGACTTCCTCGGCGATGTCCTCATCGTCGCGCAGGAAAACCTTGAGCAGGTCGGAGCGGCTGACGACCCCTTCCAGAAGCCCGGTCCCGTTGACCACGGGCAGCCGTTTGACCCCGCCCCGTGCCATGATCCTCGCGGCCTCGGCGAGTGTTGCGTCCGCATGGACGGTGAGGGCGGGGGAGGACATCAGGTCTTCGACGGTGGTCGCTTCGGCCTTCGCCACATCGACCGGTCGACGTCGTTGCGGAAAGGCCACATCGGGGTCGTCCCGCAGTTCCTCCTTGGGCAGCAAGTCCGCCTCGGAGACCACACCGACCACCCGGCCCTCGCCTTCGATCACCGGCAGGGCGCTGATCCGCCAGTCCTGCATCAACTGCACGATCTCTTTGAAGGGTGCCCGCCTGCCGACGGCGGCGACCGTGTGGCTCATGACATCGCTCACGATGCGCGGGGTGCCGTACATGATGACTCCGTGAGGTCTGGATCTGTGCTGCCCCTACCAGCGTGCGCCGGTGCGGAGGGGACGGCCAGGGGGCACACCCCTTTGCGGTCGCTCTCGAACCGGGTCCGCCGGTGCTCCCCTCGTGGAGGGGCGACCATGCGGTCCGCTTGGGCCGTGCGGCCCCACTTTTGGGACGAATGGCGACTTTCTGGGCTCCGTATGCGGTGGCAGGGTGGAATCACCTGAACCTGGAGGGATCATGGTTGCCGTGCACGGGCCGGTTGTCGCGGGGGCGGACGGATCCGAGGGTGCCGCACTGGCGGTGCGGTGGGCCGCCGTCGAAGCCGAGTCCAGGGGCGTGCCCCTGCACATCGTGTGTGCCACCGGCCTCGACACCTGGGGCCCGGAACTGTCCCCCGAATCCGTGGTCCAGCGGGTGCTCGACGCCGGTCTGGACACCGTGGAACGTGCGGCTGCACTGGCGGAGGACCAGGCTCCCGGGATCCGGGTCACCTCCATGGTCAGCCGGGACGCCGCTGTCCCGGCGCTGCTCGGCGAAGCCGGCGACCACGGCCTCACGGTCGTGGGTTCCCGTGGCGCCGGAGGGTTTTCGGCGCTCCTGCTCGGCTCGGTGGGACTCCGGGTCGCCGCTTGCGCGGCCGCTCCTGTCGTCGTGGTACGCGGCACACCCAGTCACGTCACCACTGGCGTCGTGCTGGTCGCCGTACGCGACGAGCGCGACCTCGATGTGATGCGGTTCGCGGCGGAGACCGCGGACCGTCACAAGGCCTCGTTGCGGGTGCTGAGCGCCTACGCCTACTACCAGTACGCCGGGAGCATGGTGCCGATGCTCGGCGACCTCACGGACGTCGCCGAGGAGCAGGCGAGTTCCATCACCCGCCTGATCGGGCCCGTGCGGGACGAATTTCCCGGCCTGACGGTCACCAGTGACATGGTGCGCGCCCATTCCCCGGCCGGTGCCCTCGTCGACGCGTCCGCTCATGCGGACCTGGTTGTCGTCGGTGCCCGTCGGCCGGCCCATGTGCTCGGCACGCCCCTGGGGCGCGTCGTCCACGCCGTGCTGCACCATGCGCACTGCCCCGTGGCGGTGTTCCCCTACGGTGAGGGTCACCGTTCTGATGGCTGACCGTACGTACCGCTTCGAAGGGTTTGGCGCCGCCGGACAGTGACCGCCCCTACGGCTGCTCGTTCGCGATGTCGATCTCTGCCCAGATCGACTTCCCTCCGGGCAGGTGGCGCGTTCCCCAACGCTCGGCCAGCTGGGCGACCATCATCAGGCCGCGCCCGCCTTCGTCGAACATGCGGGCCCTGCGCATGTGCGGGGCGGTGCTGTTGCTGTCACGGACCTCGCAGATGAGCGCGGTGCCTCGGATCAGGCGCAACTGGACGGGAGGGCCGCCGTAGCGGATCGCGTTGGTGACCAGTTCGCTCACGATCAACTCGGTCGTGAAGGTGGCCTCCTCCAGTCCCCAGTCCGCCAATCGCAGGGAAACCTCGCGCCGGGCGCCCGCCACGGCCGCCGGGTCGGAGGGCAGGTCCCAGGTGGCGACCTGGCCCGAGTCGAGGGACCGCGTGCGTGCCAGAAGGAGGGCGACGTCGTCCGACGGCTGCGCAGGGAGCATGGTCCGGATCAGGTCGTCGCAGGTGGCGTCGAGTGAGCGCGCGGGTTGATCCAGTTGCTGGAGCAGCAGTGCCATGCCCCTGTCGAGGTCGTGTTCGGGGACTTCGACGAGGCCGTCTGTGTACAGCGCCAGGAGGCTGCCCCGGGGTACCTCCCATTCGACCGCTTCGAAGGGGAGGCCGCCCACCCCCAGCGGAGGTCCGGCAGACAGCTCGACGAACGCGGCCCTGCCGTCGGGCGTCAGCACGGCGGGTGGTGGATGACCCGCTGTGGCGGCTGAGCAGCGGCGCGAGACCGGATCGTAGACCAGGTACAGACACGTGGCGACGAGATCGGTGACGACGTCGAGTTCCGAATCCGCGGTCGCGCCCTCCTCCGACTTGAGGTGAGTGACCAGGTCGTCGAGATGGACGAGGAGTTCCTCGGGAGGCAGGTCGACGTCGGCCAGCGTGCGCACCGCGGTCCGCAGCCGCCCCATCGTGGCGGAGGCCCGCAGCCCGTGGCCGACGACGTCTCCGACCACCAGGGCGACCCTGGCGCCCGACAGGGGGATGACATCGAACCAGTCGCCGCCCAGCCCGGCCCGGGAGCGAGCCGGCAGGTAGCGGTGAGCCACCTCCACGGCATCCTGGGCGGCGAGCCGATGAGGAAGCAGACTTCGCTGCAGGGCCAGGGCGGTGGTCCGCTCGCGGGTGAAGCGGCGGGCATTGTCCACGGCGACGGCGGTCCGAGCGGCGATCTCCTCCGCGAGAAGCAGATCGTCGTCGTCGAACGGATGGCGGCGCCGGTGGCGCACGAGCACGGCCACCCCGAGTGTGATGCCCCGGGCACGCAGGGGGACCACCATGATCGAGTGCATCCCGAAGGAGCGGACCTTCTCCGCGCGCTCGGGGTCGGCCGTCTGCCAGCTGCCGACGGCCGCGTCCAGGGTGCGGTGCAGCGAGGAGCGGCCGGTGAGCAGGCAGCGGGCGGGGGGTGAGGATTCCGGGTAGTAGTCGACGTCTCCTGGCTGGATCACCGACTCGGGCACACCGGGCAGGACGGACTGCTGCGCGACGCGGCGCAGACCGATGGAACCGTCGTCCGACGGCCTGGGCTCGAAGCCGCGCAGCAGCGAGTCCAGCAGGTCGATGCTGATGAAGTCGGCGAGTCGGCCCACCGCTATGTCGGCCATCTCCTGTGCCGTACGTGCCACATCCAGCGTGCTGCCCACCTGCGAGCTGACGTCGTTCAGCAGGGCGAGCCGCTCCCGGGCCTGGTGCAGTTCGGTGATGTCGAGCGCCATGAGCTGAACGTGGCGTACCTCGCCTGCCGGGTCCCTGACGGGGGACACGGTGACGGCCCAGTGGCGGCCGTGGGCTTGTGGCCGTGGTCGGCCGTGCACTTGGAAATACTCCGGCCGTCCCGTCTCGAAGACTCTGCGCATCCCCTCCTCGACCTTGGCGCAGACATGCGGAGGCAGGATGTCGGTCACCCGCCGACCGCGCATCTGCCGCTCCGAGAGCCCCAGTGCGCGGACCGCGCCGGCGCTCCCGCGCACGGCCCGCAACTCGGCGTCGTAGATCATCACAGGCAGGTGGCACTGCGTGAAGGCTTCCTCTGTCGTGACCTCGGTTTCATCCGGAGCCGGCGCCGGACGCGGATACGGCTGCTGCGACGGCGTGGCCACGATGAGCCACTGTGTGCCGCCCTCGCGGTCGAGTGACGCGTACGCCTGCAGCTCGGCTTCCACGTCGTGGCCGTCCCGGTGTCGCAGGGCCGGGTTTCCCTGCCATCCCACACCAGCCGCCGAGAAGTCCACCGGGGCGTCGGCATTCCGGCCGAGCAGGCCGGCCGCGGGACGCCCGACGACGTCCTCGGACGGGTAGCCGAGGAACCGCTGGGCGCCGGTGCTCCATCCCGTCACGATCCCGCGCGCGTCGACCACTGCCGTGGCCGCGGTGACCGGATCCGGAAGCCGCCCGTTTCCGGGGGAGCCGGCGTTCTCCATGTCCATTCATCGCCCATCTTCCCCGGGGCTCTCGGTCCCGCAGAGGCACAGCGGAGCCGTGGCGCGGCGTACGTGTCGGCCCGTCGCGTCGACTCCTTTCTCACTTGTATCTCTCCTCGCCGGTGAACGCAGGTTGGCGGGTTGGACTGGCGGGCTTCGGCGGCGCAAGGGCCCGTCCCTACCTCATGTGAACCCGCTTGGCTCATGTGCCTTGATTCCCGATGGAGTTGGCTGCAAGTGAAGGAAACGAAGGCGACTCGGAGGAAGTGAGAACAATGGGTACGAGTCTCACGCCGGAGTTCTGGACGATGTTCGCGGTACTCCTCGTTGTCGCCACAGGCGTCACGTTCGTCGCCGCGGCGACACTCGACGCGCTCGCCGTTCGGTTGCTGCGCCGTCACGTGCACAGGTCCCCGACAGCCGCGCGGCCCCGATCGGCGGACACGGACAACCGTGTGTCTGCCGGGCGCTGAGGCGTCGGATCGCGACCTGCCTCCGGAAAGCGGAAGCTCTCGGTACCCCTCGCGTCTCCCAGGGGGTATGAGGCCGTCCCGCCGCTCTCCAGCCGGACCGCATGGGCCGAACGCCCCTGACAAGGGTCGAACTGCCGCTACCCCCGCGTCCGGCGATGCGACGGTGACAGCCGACCCCCTCGGCCGCCGACCCCCTCGGCCGTCGGCACCTGAGGCGCCGCGCATCCGGCGAACTTCTGAAGGCCCGCGTCCGGACCCGATCCACGGCGCGGTGACGTGAGAGGGCCGGTTGTCGTCGGTGGGGGCCGGACGGCCCCTGGGGCGACCGCACGGCCGGCTGGACGCTGTAGGAAGAATCATCGGCCGCCGCGGCTGTACTGCCCGGGGCGGCACCGTACGAGAGACGTGAGGACCATGACCCGCCGCCGTACGCAACAGACTGCCACCGTCGCGGCCCTCGTTCTGGCGGGCACCGCCGTCCTCGGCGCGTGCGGCGGGAACAGTGCCACTTCCGGTACCGCCGGCATGCCCGGCCGTACCCCCACCGTGTCGGCAAGCCCTACCCCCACGGGCCCGGGCGGTGGTACTCCTGCCGCCCCCGCGTCCACCGTACCCACCACGGGCCCGACCAGCGGCTGGGGACCTTCCGCGTGGAGCGGCGACCGGGGCTCCGGAATGATGGGAGACGGCTCGGGCTCCTGGAGGCCCGGCATGATGGGCCCGGGAATGATGGGCAACTGGTGGCTGGCAGGCGACGGCAACCAGGTGCGCACCCTCGACGCGGCCCGACAGCGGGCCACGGCCTTCGCGAACAGGCTGGGTCTGCGGGTCGGCGAGGTCATGCGGTTCTCCCGGAACTTCTACGCCGAACTCGAGACCACGGGCGGCCGTCCGGCCACCGAGGTCCTGGTCGACCCCGCTGACGGAGCCGTACAGATCGAGTACGGCCCGGCGATGATGTGGAACACCGCATACGGCATGCACTCCGGCCGGCAGGGCCGGGCCCGTATCTCGGCCGCGCAGGCCCGCAGCAGCGCCCAGCGGTGGCTCCATGGCCAGGACGGCGCGCTGACCGCGGGCGCCCCGGAGGCGTACCCCGGCTACTACACCCTGCACACCATGAAGTCGGGGAAGATCACCGGCATGTTGTCCGTCAACGCCTACACCGGCCAGGTCTGGTACCACTCCTGGCATGGCGCCTTCCTCGGCACCAACCGGCGATGAGTACCGCCGAGAGGACGGCCGGGTGCTCAGGGCCGGGGCGCGACGCAGGGCCGGCAGTTCGACGGGCACCCGCGAGGCATCGTGTCGACCGCGGGTCTCATCGAAGCGGTCTCCGAGGTGAGTCGCTCCACCTCGGAGACCGCTTCGAAGGCAGTCCGGTCGCGTTCGGCAGCGGTCCACGGCGCGCACCGGACCACCACCGCCCGGACCGGTACTACGCCGCCGCGCTCAGGGACAGGGCGAAGCGGCCCTCCGTGTCCGTCCACCAGTGCGTCAGGCCGAAGCCCGCCGCGGCCAGTTCGCCGCGGATGCCGTCCTCGCGGAACTTCGCCGAGATCTCGGTCCGCAGTTCCTCGCCCTCCGCGAAGTGGACGGCGAGGTCGAGGGCGGGGATCTTCACGGTCTGCTCGATCCGCGACCGCAGCCGCATCTCGATCCACTCGTGCTCGGCGTCCCACAGCGCGACATGCTCGAACGCGTCGGGGTCGAAGTCGGCGCCGAGTTCGCGGTCGACGACGCTCAGCACGTTCTTGTTGAACTCGGCCGTCACGCCGGCCGCGTCGTCGTAGGCGGGCACGAGGACCGACTCGTCCTTGACCAGGTCGGTACCGAGCAGCAGGGTGTCACCGGGCGACAGCAGCGCCCGTACGGACGCCAGGAACGTCGCGCGTTCGGCGGGCAGCAGATTGCCGATCGTGCCGCCGAGGAAGGCCACGAGCCGCGGCCCCGGAGTGCCCGGGAGAGTGAGACCGCCGGTGAAGTCGGCGATCAGCGCGTGCACGTTCAGGTCCGGCCGCTCGGCGATCAGCGCGTGCCCGGCCTGGGTGAGCGCGCTCTCGCTGACGTCCACCGGCACATAGGTGTGCAGATCCGGCAGGGCGTCGAGCAGATGACGGGTCTTCTCCGACGAACCGGAACCGAGCTCGACGAGAGTGCGCGCACCGCTCGCCGCGGCGATCTCCCCGGCCCGCGCGAGCAGGATCTCGCGCTCGGCGCGGGTCGGGTAGTACTCCGGGAGTTCGGTGATCTTCTCGAAGAGCTCGCTGCCGACGGCGTCGTAGAACCATTTCGGCGGCAGCGTCTTGGGCAGGTGTCCGAGGCCGTGCAGGACGTCGGCGCGCAGGGCCGCGTCCGTGGCGTCCTCGGGAAGGGTGCGGGTCAGCAGGAACGGACTCACGTACGGGGCTCCTTGTGCTGTTCGGATGCCATGTCGTCGCTCATGTCCTTGAGCGGGGTGAGAAGTACCTCGGTGCGGTCGGCGGTGAGAAGGGTGCGGTCGGGGACCTCCCGCCAGCGGGGGTCGTCGTCGTGCGGCTCGGAGGCCACGACGGTGCGACGGCCCGGTTCGAGGAGGTACCAGAGGGTGTCGCCCCAGGCGGTCGCCGTGATCGTCTCGCCGTTGGTGAGCAGCAGGTTGAGCCGGGACCCGGGGGCCGCCTCGGCGACCTCCACGACCGTGTCGGCCAGCGACTGTCCCTCCTCGTCACCGGCGCGCAGCCGGTGCAGGACCAGCGCCCACACGAACGCCGAGTCGCACCGGGCCTCCAGCGACAGCAACTCGGCCGGGGGCAGGCCCGATACGAGCTGGGCGAGCGTGTCCGGCCACCCGGCGACCGCGCCGTTGTGGCTGAACAGCCAGGGGCCCGCGGCGAACGGCGCGGCCGCGGCCTCGCCGTCCGCGCCCGCCACGGTCGCGTCCCGCACCGCGGCGAGCAGCGCCCGCGTCCCGACCACCCGGGCCAGGTCCGCGAACGACTGGTCGCCCCAGATGGGCCCGGTGCGCCGGTACCGGGCGGGCACCGGGTCGCCCTCGGCGTACCAACCCACCCCGAAGCCATCGGCGTTGACCGTCCCGTGCCGTTGCCGCCGGGGTGCCCACGACTGCCGGTACAGGCCGTGCTCCGGCTCCACGAGGAGCGCGCCGAGCCTCTCCTCGCCTCCCAGGAACGCCAGATGACGGCACATCAGGAATTCCCGTCGCGGGCCGTGCGGAACCCGGAGAAGATCTGCCGCCGGATCGGGTAGTCCCAGTTGCGGAACGTGCCCCGGCAGGCCACTTGGTCCACCGCGAACGAACCACCGCGCAGCACCTTGTACTCCGGGCCGAAGAACACCTCCGAGTACTCCCGGTAGGGGAAGGCGACGAACCCGGGGTAGGGCTCCAGATCGCTCGACGTCCACTCCCACACGTCACCGATCAACTGCCGTACGCCGAGCGGCGAGGCGCCCGCCGGATAGCTTCCCGCCGGGGCCGGGCGCAGATGGCGCTGGCCCAGGTTGGCGTGCGCCGGGGACGGGTCCTCGTCGCCCCACGGGTAGCGCGTGGAACGGCCGGTGGCCGGGTCGTGGCGGGCCGCCTTCTCCCACTCGGCCTCGGTGGGCAGCCGCCGCCCCGCCCAGCGCGCGTACGCGTCCGCCTCGTACCAGCACACGTGCAGGACCGGCTCGTCGGGCGGCACGACCTCGGTGACGCCGAAGCGGCGCCGCAGCCACTGCCCGCCCTCGCGCCGCCAGAACAGCGGCGCCTCGATGCGGTGCTCGCGGATGTGGTCCCAGCCGTCGGGGGTCCACCAGCGCGGCTCGCCGTAGCCGCCGTCCTCGATGAAGGCCTGGTACGCGGCGTTCGTGACGGGAGTGGTGTCGATGAAGAACGCCGGGACCGTACGCCGGTGCGCGGGACGCTCGTTGTCGAGGGCCCACGGTTCGGTGGAGGTACCCATCACGAACGGGCCTCCGGGCACCAGGACTTCGGCCGGACCGGTGAACGGCGGCGCGGGCTCGGGGTCCGGCGCGGTGAGGGCGGCGGGTCCCCGGCGCAGCTGATGGGTGATCAGCATGGTCTCGTCGTGCTGCTGTTCGTGCTGTGCGATCATGCCGAAGGCGAATCCCGACTCGGTCAGCCGGGTGCCGTGGAACGCGGTCTTCTCCAGGATGTCCAGCGCCCGGCCGCGCACCTCGGCCGCGTAGGTACGGGCCTCGGCGGGCGGCAGCAGCGGCAGCGAGGGCCGTTCGGCGCGTGCGTGCTCGAACGCGTCGTAGAGCCCGTCGATCTCGGGCCGCATCGCCTCACGCCCGGCGACCCCCCGCAGCAGCCACAGCTCCTCCTGGTTGCCGATGTGCGCGAGGTCCCACACCAGCGGGGACATCAACGGCGAGTGCTGCGCGGTCAGATCGGGGTCCTCCACACATGAGGTGAGGAGGGCGGTGCGGTCGCGGGCGGTGGTGAGCGCGTCCAGCGCGCGCTGCCTGAGCGACTCCGGATCCGTGAGCGGATCGCGGGCGGTCGTGCCGGTCATGAGCTGATGTCCTTCCCGTCGGACCGACCCTGCGGGCGGCCGTCGGAGCGGCGCCCGGATCGACCGTCGTGCTGTGAACGGACCACGCCGACCAGGTCGTCGGCGGGGCAGCGGCCCCGGGCCACATAGCGGTCGGTGAACTCCGCCACCGCGTCGAGGACCTCGGTGGTGGCGCCGAGCCGGGGCAGTGCCTCGGACGCCGCCGCGAAACAGATCGCCGCGGCCTCGCGCAGCTCCGGATCGGCGAGCCCGAACCGCGCCGCGTCCCGCCACAGCGGGTTGCGGGGCGCCGGACCCGGGCCCGCACGCTCCGCGAGCGGCTTGACGGTCCGGTAGGCGACCTCGGCCGCGTCCGGGTCGTCGAAGAGCGCCGCCGTCACCGCGAGCGGCACGATCCAGCCGTTCTCGCCGGGCTGTGCGTCGATCATGCGGAGTTCCAGATGACCGCGTGGACGCACCGGCGGGAACAGTGTCGTCAGGTGGTAGTCGAGGTCCGCCCGGTCCGGTGGCGCGCCGGACCGGGTCCAGTCCCGGAAACTCAGGTCCTCCGGGACGTCCCAGGGCCCATCGGGCGCCCGTACGCACATCACCGGTGAGTCCAGCACGTGCCGGGCCCAGGCGGCACGGGGATCGCCGCCCAGAGCCGGCGCGTCACTGCGCCCGGGGTCCATGGACGCCCACAGCGACTGGCGCGTGGAACGCCAGCCGGTGTGCCGTCCCCGGGCCATCGGGGAGTGCGCGAACGCGGCCACCAGGACCGCGCCGAGCTGGTGGGCCAGCCACCAGCGGCGCCCGTGCCCGAGCGGGCCCGGCTCCTCGTAGCCGGCGTCCAGGCACACCTGGACCGACGCCGACGTGCACATCATGGCGCGGCCCTCGGGTCCCGCGCGGTCGAGGTAGCGCTCCATGGCGTCGTACCGGGGCTCATGGAGATAGCGGCTCGGGGGGTTCCAGGGGTCCTGGCCGTAACCACTGAGGCCGAGACCCGCCTCGCGCAAGGTGGCGCGTACGGCGTCGAGGTCGGCCGAGACGGACCCCACGCACTCCATCAGGGAGGTGGCGGGAGCGGAACTGAGCTCCAGCTGTCCACCGGGTTCGACGGTGAGCGCCGAACGCAGGGGCAGGGTCCGCAGTGCGGCATATGCCGCTTCCAGTCGTTCAGGTGGTACGGGGAGCCGCGGCCTGCGCAGCTCGTGGACGAGCCATTCGACTTCGACACCGAGGAGGCGGGGCGGACCGGTCTTGAAGCAGATGCCGCGGACCAGCGCCTCCACCTCGGCCTCGGTGACGGCGGAGCGTCGGCGCTCCGTACAGTCACTCACCGAATCGGACATGTAGGGATCCTCCTGAGATTCCACCATGCCGCCGGCCCGGGGTCTGGTGGGTCGGGCCGACAATCACCTGTCCACCCAAGACCCTCTCGGCGGTTCGCACAAGGGTGCAAATGCTCGCTTTCGGGACCGGGAAACACTGTTTGCGGGGCCGCGAAACTCTGTTGCGCCGCACGACCAGCATCGCTCACGATGCGTTCATGGGCACGACGGGGGAGCGCACGCAGGCCGCGCCCGTGGCGCGTACGGGGGTCGCGCCATGAGCGCGCGCCTGCGTGCGATCGCGCGGGAGACCGAGGGGATCGTGGCGGCGGGTGGCTATCGCGCCCCTTCCGGGGGCGCGGTGTCCATCGCCGCGGCGGTCGAGGCCGCGCGGGCCGGGACGCGCCTGTACGGCCCGGAACCGGTGGAGACACCGACGGTGACCCCGGTCGGGACATCGTTCGAGGTCACGGGCGAGAGCAGCCTGGAGGCGGCCCGCCGGCTGACCACCCTGGGCGGGGATCCGGTCGCCGTGCTGAACTTCTCCTCGGCGCGCAATCCCGGCGGCGGCTACCTGAACGGCGCCCAGGCCCAGGAGGAGGCGCTGTGCCGGGCCTCCGCGCTGTACACCTGCCTGCTGCGGGCCCGGGGTTTCTACGACCATCACCGCGCCCACCGTGACGCGTTCTACACGGACCGTGTCATTCACTCACCCGGCGTACCCGTCTTCCGTGACGACCGGGGCCGGCTCCTCGACGAGCCGTTTCCGGCCGGATTCCTGACCGCGGCCGCTCCGAACGCGGGAGTCGTCCTGCGCACCGCCCCGCAGCGCGCGGCCGAGCTGCCGGGCGCGCTCGCGATCCGTGCCGAACGCGTCCTGGAGACGGCCGCCGCCCACGGCTACCGTCGTCTGGTCCTCGGCGCCTGGGGCTGCGGGGTGTTCCAGAACGATCCGGCGCAGGTGGCGGGGGCCTTCCGCGGGCTGCTGGTCGAGGGCCCCTTCGACGGGTACTTCGACCACGTGGTGTTCGGGATCCTGGACCGCACCCCGGGCCGGACCACACACCGGGCATTCGAGCAGGCGTTCGCATTCGAACTCCGGGGAGCGTGACGCGCCCTCGTCCGCGGGCCTCACCCGTCGGCCACATTCAACTTCAGTAGCCGTTGGCGGGCGATCTGTTCGGGCCGTCGACGCCGCCCACACCCGGCGATCACGGGGCCTCGGAGTCGGTTTCCGGGTCGTTCAATGAAAAGATGTGTAGTAGCCGACAGCGAAGCCGACGATGAAACCGGTCATGAGCGGAACCACCTGGCTATGGTGAATCGTCTTCCGTGCTTGCGCTTTCGAGAACGGCTCCTTGAGGTCGCGGACGGCATCTTGTGCAGGGCCCGGGTGAGGAACGGCGGATCCGGGAACGGCACCGGAGTCGATTCCTTGATCCATTCGTAGTTCTTGCCCGGCCACCATCCCAGGAGTTGTTGAGGAAGCTGATTCAATAATCGGGCTTCCAGATGAATGATGTCCAAGTAGATCTGGCGGCAGGCCGGGCAGTCACCGGCGTGCGCCATCGTCGTCTTATTCGCCGGTATCTCTGGAAGACAGGTGAGAAGTTCCCGAACTGACTTCCTGCAGTCGGGCAGTGTGGTCCTGGCCAGATGGAGGTCGACTCGGTACCGGCGCAGTTCTGTCAGGCCCGCCTGGCAGAAATCGTCCAGAAGGCGTTCGCTGATTCCGGTGATATCGGCGATCTGCCTGGGGTTATCTCGCTCAACAATCCTGTGCCAGAGAAGGCACCGCACGGTGCGCGGCAGCCGTTCCCAAGAGAATGCCAGATCTTCGTCCCCTTGCATGGGCCACTGGGCGCCGCGCGTTACCCAGTGCCGAAATTGCGACGCTGCGGAATCCGGGTCCTCCGAATATCGCGAGACGGCAGCTTTCCGCACCCGCTCCAGAAGTTGCAGCCGCAGGCAGTCAGGGAAGCGTGATTCAGTCCGGATCGACCCGGCTTGGATTTTCTGCAGCAGATCCGCGAAAGACTGGCAGGTAATTTCATATGCGTCCGCCGAGGTGTACATGCATTCGGCGGCGTATGCATAGACGCCCTGGTAGTGCCGATTGAAGATGGTTCGGAAGGCGTCGAGTCGGCCGGACTGTGCCTTTCTCGCGAGCGTCGTGTCCGGGTCGGTCTCGTTACGGTGGGGTGTGGTGGAGATCTGAAGCGGATTCATGAGATCTACCTGGCGTCAGACGTGGACATGGCGATTGATGGAGAGAACGTCCTCCGGTTCGCGAACTTTCACCGACCCGGCAGATCCGCTGGGGCGCGGTCATCAGCCGGACCTTCGACGGCCGACTCCCGGCAGCCCGTCAGTGACCGACAACTTCAGTCACACCGTTCGTTTGACCGACCCGAGCGCGAGCGATTGTCGCCATGCCGTTTTGCGCAGGTCAGGGCGGCACCTCCGGCAGCGCCGACGACGGCTGCCGCCGTCCATCCGCCGACGGCGCCGAGGTGCCCCGTGCAGGCAACCGCCGTGTATCCGGCGCCGACCTCACAGCCTGCCCACAGGACCGCTGCCAGCGCGCTGTACGGCGCGATACGGCGGTAGGGCAAGTGGGCGGCGCCGGCCAGGTGCGGGCCGATGGTACGGATGACCGGCAGGAACCGGCCGGTGAACACGGCCCGGCCGCCGTGCGCATGCATGAGGGCCTCGGCCCGTCTCCAGGCCGCGCCGGGGATGCGGCGCCCGAGCCGCCCCGCGCGCATGTGACCTCCCAGCAGGCGGCCGGTCCGGTGGCCGAGCGCGTCGCCGGCGACCGCGGCCAGCGCGGCGACCGCGACGACGACGGCGAGGTTCAAGGGGCCGGTGCGGGCAAGGGCGCCGGCGGTCAGCAGCAGCGTGAAGGACGGCACGAGGACACCCACCAACAGGGCGGACTCGGCCAGCACGGCAGCGGCCAGCACCCCGTACGCGACCATGCCCGACTCGCGGCTGAGCAGGACGCACAGCACACTCACCTCGGCGTCCCGGCCGTGGCGGAGCACGAGTCGCACACCGTGGGTCCGGCAGCGGGGGCGCGCAGCCGCCAAACCCTGGCGGGCGGAAGGTTGGCCCACACCGTCCTGTGATCGGTCGTGCACCGACCTTGATGGCGGGCCAGGACTGCTTCCACAGCCTGGTGACGGCGCACCTCGACCCGGGAGGCCACCAAGGCGCGCAGGGGACCGGAGCCCCGGTAGGCGAAGTAGGTGAGCACCCCTCCCGGGCGGAGCAGTTCCCGGTACCGACGCATGATCGTCTCGACTTGGCCGGAGGTGAAGTTGGTGAACGGCAGGCCGGAGACGATCACGTCGTAGCGGCGGTCGGTGACCAGTTCCTCGACCCGCGAGTGGTGGACACGCACCCGCTCCGGACAACCGGCCAGGAGCGGATGGGTGCGGACCAGACGACGCAGACGGTCGGCGAAGACGGCGTTGGCCTCCACTATGTCCAGGCTGCTGCCCTCGCTCAGGAGGGGGATCAGCTCACGGGTGACCGCCCCCGTCCCCGCCCCTGCCTCCAGGACCGTCAGCGGCCGACCGCCCTGCTCGCGCAGCGGCTCGACGAGGGATCGTGCCAGGCGTCGGCTGCTGGGGGCGATGGCGCCGGTGGTGCGCATGTCCCGCAGCGCCTCGGTCAGGAAGGTCCAGCCCTCGGCATCACGCTGGGCGGGAACATGGTTACAGGAGGTGGTCGAGTCGTCCATGGCTCGACGCTAGGCACGGTCCGTGCCGGGGAAATCCGCCGATCTGCGATGGAAGGGGGCGACGAAGGTCGGGGGTGCTCGGGCCGTCGGCCTGCTTAGTCTTGGCCCGGTGAAAGATATGGAGAAGGCAAGCTGGCCGTGGTGGGCGGAGAGCGTGATGGTGGGGGCGGTCTCGGCCCTGTCGGCGCTGGACGCCGTCCTCGCCTCGGGCGGCAGCCACGTCGCAGTGGTGCTAGGGGTGGCGCTGCTCAGCGGTGGTGCGGTGGCGCTGCGGCGTCGGCTGCCGTTGCCGAGTGCCGTGGTCGCCACGGCCCTGGCCGGGGCGTGCGGCCTGATTCTGCCCCTGCTGGTCATGGTCTTCGAATTCACCGTGCGGGGACGTGGCAGGCAGGCGATCGGCTGCGCCGCCGTCGCCATAGTGCTGAACGTGTTCGGCAGGACGCAGCTGACCGTGTGGGCTTCCCGCTCGTACGGCTCCGCCCTGCTGCTGGCCCTGGTCCTGGCGCTCGGGATGTGGGCGGGCAGCAGGCGCCGTCTGGCCGACGCACTCGCCGTCCAACTGCAGCACCTGCGCACCGAGCGCGACCTGCGTGAGCGGGCCACCCGGCTGTCCGAGCGGGCCGCGATCGCCGCCGAGATGCACGATGTCCTGGCCCATCGGCTGAGCCTGATAGCCCTGCACACCGGTGTTCTGGCCAACCGATCGGACGCGCTGCCCGCACCGGTCGTCGAGCGCCTCGCGCTGTTGCGCACGGCCTCCACCGAGGCCCTGACCGACCTGCGTGACGTCCTTGGTGCTCTCCGCATCCCCGGACACACGGAGCGCGTGCAGGACCGGGCACCGGCCGTGCGCCAGGTCGACGACCTGATCGCGCAGGCACGCGCCGCGGGCCAACACGTCGAGGCGGCCGTCGACGGCCGACCGGAGGACGTGCCGGCCGCGCACCGCCTCGCGGTCTTCCGCCTGGTCCAAGAAGCCCTGACCAACGCCCGCAAACACGCCGGCGACGCCCCGGTCACCGTGCACGTCCACTACGGGCCACCGGCCGTCGAAGTGGAGGTCGCCAATGCCGCCGGCAGGCATGTCGAGGGTCCGGCGCCGTCCGGTTTCGGCCTGGTCGGCCTGCGTGAACGCGTCGAAGCCCTCGGCGGCAGCCTCCACGCCGGGCCGGCCGACGCGGGCGCCTGGCACCTCCTCGCGCGTATCCCCCACTCCGCCACCGGACAGAACGGCTCCCTCTCGTGATCCGCGCCATGATCGTCGATGACGACGCCCTGGTCCGCCTCGGCCTGGCCGATCTCCTCGCCGGCGACGACACCATCGAGGTCGTCGCCCAGGCCACGGACGGCCTGCACGCCGTCCAACAGGCCACCGCGCACCGCATCGACGTCGCCCTGGTCGACGTACGGATGCCGCGCATGGACGGCATCGCCGCCACCGCGCGGCTGCGGGGTCTGCCCCACCCTCCCAGAGTGATCACCCTGACCACGTTCGACCTCGACGAGTACGTCTACGACGCGCTCGCCGCGGGGGCCGACGGTTTCCTGCTGAAAGACTGCGATCCGGCCGAGATCCTGCGTGCCGTCCACCTGGTCGCCGCCGGGTCGGCGATGCTCCATCCCGCGGCCGCCCGCCGACTCATCGATCGCTACCACCACACGGCACGCCCTGCGGGAGACCGGGCCCGTGCCCGGATCGACCGCCTCACCCCGCGTGAGCGCGACGTACTCGGGCGGCTCGCCCAAGGGGCCACCAACGCAGAGATCGCCGCTGTCCTCGGTATGCGGGAAAGCACCGTCAAGGCACACGTGAGCCGCATCCTGACCTGCCTGGAGGTCTCCAACCGGGTCCAAGCCGCACTCCTGGCCCGTGACGGCGACCTCACCGGCTGAAATCCGACCCACTCACCATGCGGGAGTCGATGGAGACCGACAGCGGCAGGGAGGGCACCCAGCCAGCTCGACTCGGCGAGGAGCAGATCCCCATATGCCGAGGAGGATTAGTGCAAGAACCGGGACGTGCGGTGGGCCTTCCTGTCCATGCACAGGCCGCTGTGGAATGGCGTGCACTCGGCCTGCGGAGTGACTTGGGGGAAGAGGGGCCGCCGGGGCGTGCTTCTCGGGCCGGTCCGGCCACGGGGGATTGCCATCGCGGCCCGTGTCACCGTGCCCCGGCGGCCGGTCTACAGGTGGGGGTGGTTGATCATGTCGGCCACCCCCGTATGGTGCGGCTGATGGTCGAGTGACGTGCCGTCCATGGTGACGGGGGCTACGACCACGCTCACCTTCGTCTTTCCGCCGTCCTCGCCCGGTGGGTGGCACGGCGACGACATACTCGCAGCCAGACCACAGCGGCACGGACGATGGCGGCCGGGGCGGTGAGGACCGCCCCAGCAGTTGCCGAGCGCATCGCTGCAGATCACTGCGGCAGCGACGGTGGCCACCACGAGTGCGAAGTACAGGGGTCCGGAGCGTGCGAGTGCACCCGCTGTGAGCATGACGGGCACATCGAGAACAAGTGCACCAATCGGCGGCATGGACTCAGTGAGGACCGCGATGCCCAGTACGGCGCAGGCGGTGGTCGCAGGCAGGTGGACCAGAGGGTCGGGTTGAGAGTTCACGGGGTCCAGGCAGACCGTGCGGGTGCGGACGGGCGATCGGCGAGGCTCAGCTGCCAGACACGGGCGGGCGGAAAGTTGCGCCACACCGGCCGGGAGCCCGTGGCGTACCGGCGCTGATATGCGGCGAGGACCTGCTCGGCACCTCGGCGGCGGGTCGCCTCGCCGCGGGAGAGCAGTCGGCGCGGAGCTGCGACGGTGGTGTAGTACGTGAGCGTTCCGTTCGGATGCAGGAGGCGCATGCAGCTGTTCATGATGGCCTCGACCCGGTCCGGGGCGAACGCAGTGAACAGGAGGCCACCGATGATGACGTCGTAATGGCGGTCGGTTTCGAGACGCTCGATGGGGACCGGAAGGACACGGACCCGCTCCGGGCCGGCGAGGAGGCCTGGGTTTGTGTGGAGCAGGTGTCGAAGCCGGCCCGCTCGGGAGGGGTCGGCTGCGACTATGTCCAGGCGGCTTCCCTCACTCAGTAGCGCAAGGATGGTGTCGCTGACCAAACCGGCACGCGCTTCGGTGACAAGGACGTTGATCGGACGTCCGCTTCGCGCACGCACCGGATCGGCCATCAGCGCGATCAGCCTCCTGCCCGGGCCGGCTCGGCCGGCGTTGCACACACCATGAATGGTGTCGGCGAGGAAGAGCCAGCCTTCGGCTTCACGCTGCGCGAGCACACGGTCGTGCGACGTCATGAGGAAAACCATGGTCCAAACGCTATGTGAGGGCACAGGCAGGCGGACCGGGCGTTGTGCGACGGCTGCATTCGACGAAAGTAGGTGGTGCGGGTGGCCATTGGTCGCACCCGGAGACTTGCTGGATCCGCTGCCATCGCCAGTCGAGTACGTCGAGCCGGCTTTGTTCACGCCTTCCAGGCATTGGTGCAGCCTTGGTTCCAGCGGTCGTCCAAGTAGGGCTTGAACCGATCGAGTACGGCAGGGGCGCCCCTGTCATTCAGGAATGACCGTTGTTCCCACCTGGAGCCCGCTCCCAACTACCCTGTGGTGAACACTGGGGCGACCGGAGTGAGCACCAGCCCGGCCGTAAGGGCCGGCAACCCTCTCCGGGGCGCCTGCGGCGCACTGGTAGGAGAGTGTCATGCATCGTGGACGCGACAAATACCGCACACCGGGCTATCGGCCGGCCGGGGATACCGACGCGCTGCGGATGCAGGAATGCGGCAGAACGGAAGACCATTGGCTGAGCGAGGAACGTCCCGGTACGACCTCGTGGTCCGGGGCCTCTTGGAGCACCTCCACCCCGCGCTCCCTGCGGGCGTGGCGGTCGGTCCGCCGCCTCCTGCGGATCCCTTCCCGATGAGGCGGCGCAAATCGACCTGCGGTTCCGGAACCCGTCCAGTCCGCGCGCGGACTCGACGCAGTAGGCGGAACCGCCGTCCGCTCCCGGTGTGTATCGAAGCATCATGCGGTGCAGCGCGCCCGCTGCGTGTGGTGCGGCACCGTCCGGCGGCCGCCCTGCCGAGTGGAGGGGCCGCCACATGCGGGCGCTGTCAAAGACCGCGTCCTACATGGTGTCAACGAGCAAGACCTGGCGCACCTGTGGTGTCTGGGAGGAGATCACGGCTGGTCTGCCCGACACGGGTCAACCGATCTGGCCGCCCAGCCTCGTGGCGTCGCTGCGGGTGAGAGACGGGTGGACCCCGCGCATCCTGGCTCGGGAAGAAGCGGTACCCCCCGGAAATGGACGTGTGGCGTCCTTCGCCCGGGGGCCTCCGTCTCCTCGCGGTCCGAGTGGTGCTCGTCAGGGCGCTCACCGCGGCGTGCTCACCACGTCGCGCTCAGCGCCAGCCGTACCGCTCCCGCAGTCGGTGCACCACCGAGTTGAACCGCATCCGGTCCAGCGCGCACGCCTCCCGTCGCATCCCCTCCTCGTGCAGCCGGAGCACGCGGTCGACGTCCACCCAGGAGTCCCGCCCCGTCCGGTCCCACGGCCCGCTGCCGATCGCCACCCACTCACGGTCCCCGTCGTGCCGCTTGCTGGAGAGCTGAACGGCGAGCAGTGTGCCCGCGGCCTCCCGGGCCACGACCAGCACCGGGCGATCCTTGCCCCGGCCGTCGTTCTCCTCGAAGGGCACCCACGTCCAGACGATCTCGCCGGGATCGGGGTCGCCGTCGTGCGCGGGGGAGTACTCGGTCTTCATGGCGCCGACCTCGCGGGGCTCGGCCTCGGAGGTCGCGGAAGGGCCGTAGCGGCCGGGAACGTCGTCTTCGGTAAAGGCAGTCACGCGGGTCACGGTAGAGCCTGCGCGTGTCGCCGCGGCGGGCGGGTCCGCGGCCGTACGGCATCGGGGCTGCGGGGGTCGCGGGCCAACTCCCCCGCGACTCCCGCCGCACGGCGTCGGGCGTACCGGAGCTGTGGCCCAACTCCCGTACGCCCGAGCCTCATTACGCGGAACCTCCGGTGTCTGCGCGCCTCAGCGCGCCGACCTCACCCCTTGTCCTTCTCCACGGGCACCCTCTCGCTGACCGGCGGCGCGAACCCGTTGAGCTCCGCCGCCGGGTTCTTGGCCGGGCCCCCGTCCGGGTTCATCGTCGAGAGCAACTGGCGTGCCAGGCCGAGGCCGGTGCCGCCCATGGTGAGCGCCTTGGCGAACATCTCCGACATGCCGTCGGCCCCGTTGAGCAGCACCATGTGATCCACGTTGCCGAACGCGCTCGCGCCCGCCTGGACGATCTCCGGCCAGTTCTCCGCGAGTTGCTGGGCGACGACCGCTTCCTGGTTCTCGGCGAGCGCGGCGGCCCGGGCCTGGATGGTCTCCGCCTCCGCGAGACCCTGTGCCCGGGTCGCCTCGGCTGCCGCGAGGCCCTTGGCCTGGGCGGCGGCGGCCTCGGCCTCGCCGGTGGCGCGGGTCGCCGTCGCGGCGGCCGCACCCCGAGCCTTGGTCGCCTCGGCCTCGGCGTTGGCGGCCGTCTTGACCCGGGTCGCCTCCGCCGCGGCGGCGAGTTCGGTCTCCCTGGCCTTGGCCTGCGCCGCCGAGATCCGCGCGTCACGCTCGGCCTCGGCCCGTGCGCGGATCTCGTACGCCTGTGCGTCCGCGGGCTTGCGGACGTCCGCCTGGAGCTGCTGCTCGCGACGGAGGGCGTCGAGCTCGGCGATCCGGGTCTCCTGAATGACGACGTCCTGCCGGGCCGCGGCGTCGGCGAGCGGTCCGGCCTGCCGGGCCTTCGCCGCCGCCTTGTCGCGCTCCGCCTGGTAGCCGGCCTGGAGGATCTCGCTGTCCCGGGTCGCTTCCGACATCCGTGCCGCGGCCTTCTGTTCGGCCTCGGTGGCGAGACGGTTCGCCTCCGCCTGTGCGATGCGCGCGTCCCGCTGTACGGCGGCGGCGTGCGGCATCGCGAGGTTCTTGATGTAACCGGTCGGGTCCTCGATCTCGTGGATCTGCAGCGAGTCGACGATCAGACCGAGCTTCTCCATCTCCGTACCGCACGCGGCCCGGGTCTGGCCGGTCAGCTTCTCCCGGTCGCGGATCATGTCCTCGACGGTCAACCCGCCGACGATGGACCGCAGATGACCGGCGAACACGTTGTGCACCCGCTCCGACATCATCTTCTGCTGGTCGAGGAAGCGACGCCCCGCGTTGGCGATCGACACGAAGTCGTCGCCCACCTTGAAGATGACCACACCCCGCACCTTCAGCGGAATGCCCTGGGTGGTCACGCAGTCCACGTGCAGCTCGGTCTCGTTGAGGTCGAGCGAGATCTTGCGCACCGCCTGCACGCCGGGCAGTACCAGCGTGCCGCGCCCCGTCACGATGCGGAATCCCATGCCCTCTTCAAGGCCCTCGGTCCGATGCTTCGAACCGGAGATGATCAGCGCTTCGTTGGGCTCCGCGACACGCCACATGAGCTTGAAGACCACAACGATGAAGATCAGTGCGAGGACAACCGCCCCCGCCACGACGCCGACAACCATCGGCATACGCCCCCTTTGGATGGTGCCCTTTCGGCACCGAACGAAGGGAGTGTGCTCCTCGCCGACACCGGGGTACAGAGGTGGGGGAATCCTTGTTGCGTTCTTGACGCATACGGCTCTCACCTGGGACGAGGGCAGCTCAACTGTCGTATGAACGGCGTGAGTCCGCCGCCGTTCCGCGGTTCCATCGGGCGTCGTGCCGTAGCAATGTCGGGTGCCGTTCCGCGGGGCCCGTGGGGAGCCGTCGGGGGCCCGTCGCGCGTCGTCGCGCGGGCAGGTCGCTGCCGAGCCACGGCATACGCGGGAGAGGGCCGCGAGCGCTGCCGGCCGCCCGCGGGCGGGGAAGGCGCGGCGTCGCGGCGCGCCGTCAGCTGTCGTACGCCGCCGCGACGTACACCGTGCGCGGCGGCAGGTACTCCACCACCATGACCACCGTGCCCCGCTCGATGCGGTCCTGTGCGGCGGCCGCGTAGGCGAGGAAGTGCTCGGCGCCGCCGCGCACCCGGACGATCACCTCGCCGACGAGCCCGGGTCCGACCGTGCCGGTGACCCGTCCCATCAAACCGACCATCGACGCATCGTCCATGGTCACAGCGTAAGGCCGGAACTCCCCTATGCGGCCGGGGAGTCCGCGACGGCTTCGTACGACGGCCACTCCTCGTGCCAGCGCCGGTCCGCCTCCAACTGCGCGGCCAGCGACACGAGCAACGGCTCGCTCTCGGCCGGGCCGAGCAACTGCGCGCCGACCGGGAGCCCTTCGCCGACGAAGCCCGCGGGGACGTTCACGCCCGGCCAGCCGAGGACGTTCCACGGCCAGGCGTACGGGCAGGCGGCGATCATGGCCCGGTCGGTGCGGAAGCCGCTCAGGCCGAGCATCGCGCCGATCCGCGGCGGGGGAGCGGCGGTCGTCGGCGCGAGCAGTACGTCGTAGGTGTCGAAGAGCGCGCCGACGCGTCGTCGCAGCACGGGCTCGGCCCGGCGGGCCGCCCGCAGCGGCGCCCCGCCGAGCAGCCGGCCGAGGCGCGCGGCGCCGTGCGTGCGGCGGTCGAGGAGCTCGGGGAACGGCGCGTCGCGCACGCGTTCCGCGATGCCGGCCGTGGCGCGCGGGACGAACGCGAGCCCGATCTGCCCGTAGCGCGGATCGGCCTCCTCCACCGTGTGCCCGAGCCCGGCGAGCCGCTCCGCGAGCGCGAGAACCTTCGCCCGTACGGCGGGGTCGAGCCGCGCGGGCACCGCGGTGAAAGGCGGCTTCAGCGACAGCGCGATGCGCAGCCGGCCCGGATCGCGGCCCACGGCGTCGCGGACGCGCAGCGCGGCGGGCCGGTGCAGATCGCCGTCGTGGCTGCCGCTCGCCGCGTCCAGCAGCAGGGCCGCGTCCGCCACCGTGCGGGCGAGCGTGCCGTTGACCGTGATGCCGTGGAAGGACTCCGGGCGCGGCCAGGTCGAGATCCGGCCGCGCTGTGGCTTGATGCCGACCAGATGGGTCCAGGCGGCCGGGATGCGCACGGAACCCGCGCCGTCCGAGCCCAGCGCGGCGGGCACCAGGCCCGCGGCCACGGCGGCCGCGGAGCCTCCCGACGAGCCGCCCGGAGTGTGCCCGTGGTGCCAGGGATTGCGGGTCGCGCCGAAGGCCGGGCCCTCCGTGAAGGGCCACTGGCCCAGCTCGCAGGTGTTGGTCTTGCCGATCACGACGGCACCCGCCGCGCGCAGACGGCGTACCGCCTCGCCGTCCTCGGCCACCGGCGGGAAGTCGCCCGGGCAGCCGAACGCGGTCGGTTCGCCCGCCACGTCCACGTCGTCCTTGACCGCCAGCGGCACCCCGAGCAGCGGCCGTCGGGCACCCGCCGCCAGCTCCTTGTCCGCCGCGTCGGCCTCGGCGAGGGCGGCCTCGGCGCGCACCAGCCGGAAGGCGTTCACCGTGGGCCGGGCCGCCTCGATCCGGGCGAGCGTCTGTTCGACCAGCTCACGCGAGCTCACCTCGCCGGCGGCCAGCGCACGCGCGCTCTCCGTCAGCCCTGGGGTACGGTCGGGAGCCATTCGGTCACCTCCGAAGACGTTGTCTACCGAACGGTAACCTCTGGGGAGGCCCACCGGTACGTGACACGCAACCTCCTTCGTGGAAACGGCAGTTCCGCGATGCGAGGAGCCGTCCGGGCGGCCCCGGCACGGAGCGGCGCCCGGGCCCCTGCAAGGATGCGGTACGTCATGGTGCAGATACCGAAGCAGTCCGCCCATCCGGCGCCCGCACAGCGACCCGTGCCGACCAGTGCCGATGTGGCACGCCTCGCGGGCGTCTCGCGCGCGACCGTCTCGTACGTCCTGAACAACACCAGCGCCGTCCGGATCAGCGAACCCACCCGGCTCCGGGTCCGCGAGGCCGCCGAGGAACTCGGGTACGTCCCGCACGCGGCCGCCCGCAGCCTGCGCGCCGGGCACAGCCGCATGGTCCTGATGCCCGCCCCGACCGTGCCGGCGGGCCCGCTCTACCACCAGTTCTTCGCCGAACTCCAGTCGGCGCTCGGCCGGCTCGACTACACCGTCGTGCAGCACGGCAGCGTCGGCCTGCGCGGCGACGAGGCCGCCCGCGCCTGGGCCGAGCTGCGGCCCGTCGCCGTCCTGGTGCCAGGCAGCGGGCTCGGCCCGCAGGGCGTGGCGGTCCTCAAACGGGCCGGTGCCCGTGCCGTGGTCACGCTGGGCCCCGAACGGGTCGAGGGTGCCCACGCGCTGCTCATGGACCACGACCGGGTCGGCCACTGCGCGGGCGTCCATCTGCTGTCCGGGGGGCGCCGCCGCATCGGTGTGGTGATGCCCGAGGAGACGGGCCTGGAGATCTTTTCCCGGCCCCGACTCGACGGCGTACGGCGGGCCCTGCGCGGCACGGACGCGACCGTGACCGAACTGCCCCTGGCGTACGAGGAGGAGGCCGCGGCCCGGCTCGCCGCGCGCTGGCGTCCGCTCGGCCTCGACGCCGTGTTCGCGTACAACGACGAGTACGCGATGCTCCTCATGCGCGCCCTTCAGGACGAAGGGGTCGCCGTCCCGGACGAGACCGCCGTCGTCGGCGCCGACGACCTCATGCTCGGCCGGCTCCTGCGGCCCCGGCTGAGCACCGTCCACATCGAGCTGCCGTCCGGCCGCGACCTCGCCGACCTCGTCGACCGCGCGGTCCGCGAACCGGGAGCCGAGCCCGAGACGCACGAGGTGCTGGGAGCACGAGTGGTGCACCGCGCGTCGAGCTGAGAGAGGCTGGGCCTGTTCGCCCGGCCCGTGCGTGGTCGGGCCGGTCCCCGTGCCGGAGCTTCGGCCCCGGCGGCATCGGACACCGGAGGCGCGTCATGCGGACCACGGTCGGCATCATCGGCGGCGGCCCGGCAGGGCTTCTGCTGGCCCGGCTGCTGCACCGGACGGGGATCGACTGTGTCGTCCTGGAGAGCAGGACACGCGCGTACGTGGAGCGGCGCCAGCGGGCCGGGATGCTGGAGCAGGGCACGGTCGACGCGCTGCGCGCGTGCGGAGCGGGCGAGCGGCTGGACGCCGAGGGCCTGGTCCACCACGGCATCGAGCTGCGCTTCGAGGGTGAGCGCCACCACATCGACTTCCCCGGGCTCACGGGCGGCCGGACCGTCACGATCTACGCCCAGACGGAGATCGTGAAGGATCTCGTCGCCCTCCAACTCGACGGCGGACCACCCCTGTTGTTCGAGGCCGAGGCGCTCGCCGTGGAGAAGCCGGAGAGCGGCTCGCCCCTCGTGCGGTTCGTGCACGAGGGACGCGAGCGGACGTTGAGCTGTGACTGGGTGGTGGGATGCGACGGCTCCCACGGCATCGCTCGGGCCGCGTTCCCGGCCGGCACGAGCCGCTCCTACGCCCACGACTACCCGTACTCCTGGCTCGGCATCCTCGCCGATGTGCCGCCCTCCTGTGAGGAGTTGATCTATGCCCGGGGCGCCACCGGTTTCGCCCTGCACAGCATGCGCTCGCCCTCGGTGTCCCGGCTGTACCTTCAGGTCCCGAACGGCACGGACGCCGCCGACTGGCCCGACGAGCGCGTCTGGGACGAACTGGCCGCGCGCTTCGCGGTCGACGGGGACTGGCGGCTGGAACGCGGCCCCGTCACCGCCAAGTCGATCACCCCGATGCGCAGTTGGGTCCATGAGCCGATGCGCCACGGGCGGCTCCTCCTCGCCGGGGACGCCGCGCACATCGTGCCGCCGACCGGAGCCAAGGGGCTCAACCTCGCGGTGTCCGACGTACGGGTCCTGGCCTGCGGCTTCGCCGAGCTGCACCGCACCGGATCAGCCGAACTCCTCGACAGTTACTCGGAGTTGGCGCTTGAACGGGTGTGGCAGGCGACGCGTTTCTCGTACGACATGACTAAGATGTTGCACGTTCAACCAGATGGGGATGCCTTCGAACACCGGATGCAGCTCGCGCGACTGCGCCGGATCACGGCATCCCGTCCCGCCGCCGCCGAACTGGCCGCGAACTACACGGGTCTTCCGCTCGCCCCGAGCCGTACGGGCCCGCTGAGTCCCGCTGGTGATCAGTGAACGATCGGAGAGCCGACATGCCGTTGCTCGACCCCACGACCTGGCAGTCCCGCCCGCTCTCGGGCGATGAGTACACCGTCACCGAGCCCGCCACCGGCGAGAGCCTCGGCACCGTCACGCTCGCCGGCGCCGAGGACATCGCGACGGCGGCGCGGACCTCCCGCGCCGCACAGGCCGAGTGGGCCAGGACCCCGCACTTCGTGCGCGCCGCCGTACTGCGCAGGGCGGGCGACCTCTTCGCCACGCACGCCGACGAACTGCGCGACTGGATCGTGCGGGAGTCCGGCTCCATCCCGGGCAAGGCGGACTTCGAGCTGCACGTCGCCGCCCAGGAGTGCTACGAGGCGGCCGCTCTCGCCTCACGCCCGACGGGCCAGGTCCTGCCCTCGGAGGCGCCGCGTCTGTCGTACACGCGCCGTGTCCCGGTCGGCGTCGTGGGCGTGATCGCGCCCTTCAACGCGCCGCTGATCCTCTCGATCCGCTCGGTCGCCCCGGCGCTCGCGCTCGGCAACGGCGTCGTGCTGAAGCCTGATCCGCGCACGGCCGTGTGCGGCGGCCTCGCGCTCGCCGCCGTCTTCGCCGCGGCGGGACTTCCCGACGGGCTGCTGCAGGTTCTGCCCGGCGGCCCCGAGGCCGGCCGCGCCCTGGTCACCGACCCGCTGGTCCCGGTCATCTCCTTCACCGGCTCGACCGCCGCCGGGCGGGCGGTCGGTGAGGCGGCCGGCCGTCATCTCAAGCGCGCACACCTGGAGTTGGGCGGGAACTCCGCCCTGGTCGTCCTCGAGGACGCCGATCTCGACGCGGTCATCTCCACGGCGGCCTGGGGCTCGTTCTTCCACCAGGGCCAGATCTGCATGACGACCGGCCGCCATCTGGTCCACGCCTCGCTGTACGAGGAATACGTCGAACGGCTCGCCGCCAAGGCCGACTCGCTCGCCGTCGGCGACCCGTACCGCGAACAGGTGCACCTCGGACCCATCATCGACGACGCCCAACTCGCCAAGATCCGGGGGCTGGTGGAGTCCAGCACGGCGGGTGGCGCGAAGCTGGCGGCAGGAGGCACGCACGACCGGCTCTTCTACCGGCCGACGGTGCTCGCCGGAGTCGACGAAGCGACCCCGGCGTACGCGGAGGAGGTCTTCGGCCCGGTCGCGCCGGTCCGCTCCTTCGGCACCCTCGACGAGGCGGCGGCCCTCGCGTCCGCGGGACCCTACGGTCTCTCCCTGGGCATCGTCACCCGGGACACCGCACGCGGCCTGGACCTCGCCGAACGCATCCCGACCGGTATCGCCCACATCAACGACCAGACGGTCAACGACGAGGCCGTCGCACCCTTCGGCGGTACCGCCGCCTCGGGCACCGGCGCCCGCTTCGGCGGCGAGGCCAATCTGGAGGCCTTCACCGACGTACGGTGGACGACGGTGTGCGGGGACGTGGCGGCGTACCCGTTCTAGAAACTCGCGGCGCGGACGCGCCCCGCCCCGGGCGGCTCCGCACCCGGCCCCGGGCCCGGGCGTACGTCGTCCGGGCTACTCGGTGCTGTCGGCCTGCTCGGCGCCCTCGGCCTGCTGGGCCGCGACCGACTTGCGGACCTCGTCCATGTCCAGCTTCCGGGCCTGCCCGATGACGTCGTCCAGCGCGGCGGCGGGCAGCGCCCCGGGCTGGGCGAAGATCGCGACCTGGTCGCGCACGATCATCAGGGTCGGAATCGACTGGATGTCGAACGCGGCCGCGAGCTCGGGCTGCGCCTCCGTGTCGACCTTGGCGAAGACCAGGTCCGGGTTGGCCTCGGCGGCCTTCTCGTAGACCGGGGCGAACTGACGGCACGGCCCGCACCAGGACGCCCAGAAGTCGATCAGGACGAACTCGTTGTCCGTGACCGTCTGGTCGAAGTTCTCCTTGGTGAGCTCAACGGTGCTGCTCATTCCTTTTCCCTCTTCCTAACGTCCGGGTCATGCCGGTTTCGACAACGCCACCCACCGGGGGCGTATTCCGCGCCCGTACCCGTGTGGCCATGGCGCACACCAACAACCAGACTGGCCCCATGACGGAAACGGAATCCATCGCCTACGACGTCGTCGTGCTCGGTGCCGGACCCGTGGGGGAGAACGTCGCCGACCGCGCCCGCGCCGCCGGCCTCTCCACCGCGGTCGTGGAGAGCGAACTGGTCGGCGGCGAGTGCTCGTACTGGGCGTGCATGCCCAGCAAGGCACTCCTGCGCCCGGCCATCGCCCGCGCCGACGCCCGCCGGGTACCCGGCCTCGCCCAGGCCGTGCAGGGTCCGCTCGACGCCCCCGCGGTGCTCGCCCACCGCGACTACTTCACCTCGGACTGGAAGGACGACGGCCAGCTCAGTTGGCTGGACGGTATCGGAGCCGACTTCTACCGCGGACACGGCAGGCTCGCCGGATCGCGCACCGTGACGGTCGACGGGCCCGACGGCGAGCGCCATGTGCTCACCGCCCGGCACGCGGTCGCCGTCTGTACCGGCACCCGCGCCCTGCTCCCCGATCTGCCGGGGCTCGCCCAGGTCAAGCCGTGGACGAGCCGCGACGCCACCAGCGCGCACGCCGTGCCCGGACGGCTGATCGTGGTGGGCGGCGGTGTGGTCGCCGCCGAGATGGCCACGGCCTGGCAGGCCCTCGGCTCCCAGGTCACTCTGCTGGTCCGCGGCAAGGGCCTGCTGCCCCGCATGGAGCCCTTCGCCGGAGAGCTGGTCGCCGAGGCGCTGACCGAGGCGGGCGCGGACGTCCGCACCGGGACCTCGGTGACCGCGGTCTCGCGCGAGGGCTCGACCGTGGTCGCCCTCACGGACACCGGTGACCGCATCGAGGCCGACGAGATCCTTTTCGCCACCGGCCGCGCGCCCCGCACGGACGACCTGGGCCTCGACACGGTCGGCCTGGAGCCGGGCAGGTGGATCGAGGTCGACGACAGCCTCCGGGTCATCGGCAGCGAGTGGCTGTACGCGGTCGGCGACGTCAACCACCGTGCCCTGCTCACCCATCAGGGCAAGTACCAGGCCAGGATCGCGGGTGCCGCCATCGCCGCCCGTGCCGCGGGGGTGCCGCTGCTGGAGACGGACCCCTGGGGCGCGCACGCCGCGACCGCCGACCACGCGGCCGTACCGCAGTGCGTCTTCACCGACCCGGAGGCGGCGGCCGTGGGCCTCTCCCTCGCGGAGGCGGAGCAGGCCGGCCACCGGGTCCGGGGGGTGGACGTCGACATGGCCTCGGTGGCCGGCGCCGGCCTGTACGCGGACGGCTACCGCGGCAGGGCCCGTATGGTCGTCGACCTCGACCGCGAGATCGTCCTCGGTCTCACCCTGGTCGGCCCCGGCGTCGGGGAACTCATCCACTCCGCCACCGTCGCCGTCGTCGGACAGGTGCCGATCGAGCGCCTGTGGCACGCCGTCCCGTCCTACCCGACGGTCAGCGAGGTGTGGCTGAGGCTCCTGGAGGCGTACCGGGACGCGTGACGCGGTGCGCGGCACGCCGGGCCCGTCGCGGCGCGTGACCCCGAGCGGGACACCGGGGCCGGCGTGCGCCGCGTCGCCCCGGCGCGGTACGTCCCGGACCACGCGGGCCGCGTGGTCCGGTCGGCAGGCCGGGGGCACGCGGGCCGCGTGATTGACCGGGACAGGTGTTGGGCGCCTGCACGCGATGAGCCTCGCCGGCGAAGAACACGACGACTGCGGCACCGTGCCCGGTCAAGTCGTGGACGCCCTCACTCCGGCTTTCGGCCCGGGCTTGTCCGGACGGTGACTGGGCTGTCCCGGCGGTGGTCGCGAACTTCCGCCCCCGACGACAGCTACTGGTACGAATAGCCCAGGACCGTGATGTCCTTGACGTTGTCGGCCGTCAGCCCGCCGGCAGCCTGCGTCCACCAGGGATCCAGTCCGGCGTCGGCGCCGGTGACGTTGGGGCCGCCGCTGTGCGTCAGCTGCCAGTGGTCCCAGATTCGGTCGACGTTGGCGTGCAGCAGGAAGAAGATCGGGTCCTCCGCCGCCGTCATCGGGTTCCCCAGGGTCCCCTGACACCAGTCGTGCACGTTGTTGTGGGCGGTCATTTCCAGGCCGTCGATTCTGACGCTGCCGCCCATCAGCCTGCCGTATGTGAAAGCCGTGAAGGTGGGACGTTGCAGGAGGCCATCGATGGTCGACTGGGTCGGAAGGGCCGCCGTCGGGTGTCCGTCCGGCCTGGTACCAGGCGTCGGACGTTCCACGCCTGAGGGTTGCCACACCCAGTCGGGGCGGGCGTGGTCGTTGGCGTAGTCCCAGTAGGGCATCGTGACGGTCGGTTTGATGGTGCGCAGCAGATCCTCGAGCTTGAGGTCGTAAGCACGGTGCCAGGGCAGGAAGCGTTGGATGGCGACGGCCGGCATCCCCGGCATCGTTCCGTGGTGGCGATGGCTCATGTCTTTGTGGGCGGCCACGAGTTCCTTGTACTCCGGAGTGCTATGGGCCTGTTCCAGTGCCTCGTTGAACAGGTCCCGCTCGGCGTTGGTCAACTGCCGGTGGTCCTTGCGGACCCGCTGCGATGCCCGCACCAGCCGGGTGACCAGGGATCGGAGTTGCTCCACCGGCATCGCCGTCGGCATGGACGGCGCGGCTTCTCCGACACCCGCTGACCCGGAAGACACGAAAGAGCCGGGCGGGGGTGCCACGGGAAAGAACCCGGTCGGCGCGGCGGGCAGTTCCGCCGCCATCATCCGGCTCAGGCGCAGACCGACTTCCTCGCTGTCGATGATCTGGGCAGGCGCCCAGCTCGATGCGGCGATCTGGGCCTCTTCGATGTTGGGGAAGTGGTCCGCCATAACTTCGTGGGTGGTCATACGCTGCTCACTCCTCGCTTCCGGCAGCCCGCACTCCTTCAGTCGGGCCGCAGACCTTTCCCACTCTGCTTGGCACGTCGGCAGGCAGCGACCACGGCGGGCCGAAAGGACGACCATCGCGACGAGAAGGCCGTCCGGCGCCGGTCACGCGTGCTCCAACGATCCTTCGATGGTTCTTTGGCCTGTTGTCCAGGACCCGCAAGTGCCTCTGGCGACACAGACGAGGGGCTTCATCGGTCAGTTGGAGAACGACGATGTGGGATGAGGCATTCGGCGGAGTGTTCGGCTGCCGGGATGGAGGAAGATCCATACGATGAGCCCATGATCTCTCCAGTGCTCGCACCGACTCCGGGGCGAGTTCTGTGCGCTGGATGTGGCTGGTCCTGGTCCTGGCCCTGGTTGCGGGGGCGCTGGGCACGCATGCCCTGTCGCGCGCCGGTATGCCGGCTGCGGGCCGGCACGACGTCATGATGTCGGCAGAGCTCCTTGGACGCCCCGCGCCCGTCCACGTTGCCGGTGCGGACTGCCAGCATCTGTCCGACGCCGTGACAGCGGCATGGTCATGGACCACACCGGCGGGACATGCGCGGCGGGCGGTACGTCCACCGCGTACGTTCCGCCCGCTCTGATGCCCGGCATGGCTGCCCGTGTCGAACCTGCGGCAGCCGTCGGCGGCGGCCCGGCTCCCGGGCCGGTGGACGGCCGCGCACCACCCGATCTTTCCGAGTTGCAGCTCCTGCGGATCTAGAGGCTCCCGCACGGCACCCTCCTGACGGGGTGGCGTGCTCCGGCCTGCATGCATCCGTTTCAAAGGGGTCAAGGGGACGTCAATTCCCTTTGGTTCAGGCGGTGTTGAAACGAAAAATGTTGACATGGCCATGCTTGCGCAGCAGAGTGTCGACGTCCCTCAGCACGTCCTGCACGATGTTCGGTTCGGCCGGGCTCCGCCCGCCCTCACGGTGCGGACGTGTACGAGGCATGCTCCCGACCCCACTTCACGACGCACCGATGCCGGACGTGCCCCTTCTGTGAAAGGGAACGGATCATGTCCCTGGCATCCCTGCTCCAGCGCCTGGCGAGACCCGGGCTGGTGACGGTGGCCCTCGCGGCCGGCGCGCTGGCCCTGTCGACGACCACCGCCGGCGCCGCGCCCGCCCTCACCCGGATCAGCACCGATCCCTACACCAACTCCACCAGCCAGCACGCCACCGAGGTCGAGCCGGACACGTTCTCCTACGGCTCGACGATCGTCTCCGCCTTCCAGGTCGGCCGGTTCAACGACGGCGGCGCCTCCAACGTCGGCTTCGCCACCTCGACCAACGGCGGCGCCACCTGGACCAAGGGCTTCCTGCCGGGGATCACCACACAGGCGGGCGGCACCTTCCAGAGGGTCAGCGACGCGTCGGTGACCTACGACGCCAAGCACAACGCCTGGCTGATCTCCACCATCCCCATCACCTCGTCCGTCACCGTGCCCGACGTCTACACGAGCCGCTCGACCGACGGCGGACTGACCTGGAGCAACCCCGTGGTCACCGCGACCGGTTCGAGCCTCGACAAGAACTGGATCGTCTGCGACAACACCGCCACGAGCGCCTTCTACGGCAACTGCTACACCGAGTACGACAACAACGGCGACGGTGACCGCATCAAGATGACCACCTCCTCCGACGGAGGACTCACCTGGGGTGCCTCGAAGAACACCGGCAACAACGCGACCGGTCTGGGCGGACAGCCCGTTGTCCAGCCCAACGGCACCGTGGTTGTCCCGATCGCCAACGCCTCGGAGACCGCGATCCGCGCCTTCACCTCCACCAACGGCGGCAGCTCCTGGACCAACGCCACCACCGTGGCCACCGTCAGTACGTTCACCGTGCACGGAAGCCTGCGCAGCGGGCCGCTGCCCTCCGCCGAGATCGACGCCGCCGGCAACGTGTATGTCGTCTGGCAGGACTGCCGCTTCCGCGCCAGCGGGGGCTCCTGCACATCCAACGACATCGTGTTGGCGACGACCACCAACGGCACCACCTGGTCGTCGGTGACCCGCATCCCGATCGACGCGACGACCAGCACCGTCGACCACTTCATCCCCGGCCTCGCCGTCGACCCGGCCACCTCGGGCAGCACCGCGCACCTGGCGCTGACGTACTACTACCACCCGGTCGCCAACTGCACTGCTGCCACCTGCCAGTTGGACGTCGGGTATGTCTCCTCGACCAACGCCGGCAGCACCTGGACGGCGCCGACCCAGCTGGCCGGTCCGATGACCCACTCCTGGCTGGCGAGCACCACGCAGGGCACCATGGTCGGCGACTACATCTCGACGTCCTTCTCCGGCGGAACGGCACACCCGGTGTTCGCCGTCGCCTCGGCCCCCAGCGGGTCGGTCTTCAACGAGGCGATGTACACGCCGACTTCAGGTCTCACCGCGGCCACCGGCACCGTCGCCGTCACGACCGCCACCGCACGTGACAACGTCTTCTCGGCCCGCCTGGCCGCCATCGCCTACGCGCAATGGCTGGCCAACGGCGGCACCGGGGGCGGCGAGGACAGCCCCTGATCGACAGACCCCGATCGCAACAGCCGCCCCGGCGAACTTGCCGGGGCGGCTCCGCGCCAGGTCTCCTTCCGGCCGGAGGACCATGATCGGGACGTGGCCGCCACCGAGTTGGCGACGGCCCCTCGGGCCAGACCGCCACCACGCGTGCGGGCACTCCCCGGCCGACCACTTGCCGCGCCCAAGGGCGGGCGGAGGGTGTCAGCGGATGCCCGAACCGAAGGGGATGGCGACCGTGGTGAACAGTCGCTCCTGGACGGTGACAGACACCGGCCGGGCGATCAGGACAACTGCTCCGGTGAGATTGTCCGGGCGGAAGATATCGGCGCCCGGCGGCAGCGGGATGCGGAAGTGGCCGTCGACGTCGCCGGCACTGAGGTTCCCTCAGCCAACGCGGATGGCGGCAGTCACGCGCTGCCGGCCGCCGTCGGACGCAGCCCGCCGCACCGTTGGACGGCACAGCGCGCCCAGCACGGGCCCGAACGGTGTGTTGACCCTTCAGAAACCGTTCGATTACAGCGAATTCACCATTCAGCATCTACCCGCGTAGCGCGCCATGGGATGTCATGGACACGACTCCGACGATCGTCGCCGGGTCAGTCCTCCCGGGAGACCCCATGCGTTCCATCACCCGAATATCCGCCGTCGGCGGCTCCGTCCTCGCGCTCACCCTCAGCGGCCTCATCGTCGGCGTCAGCGCCGGCACGGCCAACGCCAGCACCTGCTCCCACGCGTACCTGCCACTGCCCGACTCCAGCTGCACCCCCGGCGCCTACAACCCGGATGTCACCCAGTCCACCATCGGCAGCACCATCTGCGTGTCCGGCTGGACCTCCACCGTCCGCCCGCCCACCTCCTACACCAACCCGCTCAAGGCCCAGGGCATCATCGACTACGGCTACGCCGACACCAGCATGTCGTCCTACGAGGAGGACCACCTCGTGCCCCTGGAACTCGGCGGGTCCCCCCGCGACCCGGGCAACCTGTGGCCGGAGCCGTACTCCGGGACAAAGACCGCCTACACCAAGGACGGCACCGAGACCAAACTCAAGAACGCCGTCTGCAACGGCACCATCACCCTGTCCGCCGCGCGCAGCGCCATCAAGACCAATTGGACCACCGCCCTCCAGGTCACCGGCATCGGCTGAGCTCAACGCACGGCAGCTGGTCACGCCGGCACCGGGCGTCACTGGCCAGTGCCACATCCGGGGCACTGGCCGGTCACTCATGCTGGGCAAGCCGACGAAGCAGGGCAGGGTTCTCGCCCCGCGGGGACTGGAAGAAGAACAGACAGTCCTTAGAGTCGAACCTCCTACGCGATGTGGCCGCCGGTGGTGAGGACGTAGTCGCCAACCAGGTCACCGATCAGTGCGCCACACCAGCTCCCGGTACTCCTCGCTCCACAGGTCCTCGTCCGCGTCCGGGAGCAGCAGCACCCGGTCCGGGCGCAGGGCGTCGATGGCTCCCCCGTCGTGGGTGACCATGACGAGCGCGCCCGGATACGTGGCCACCGCGGCCAGGACCTCGGCGCGGGAGGCCGGGTCGAGGTTGTTTGTGGGCTCGTCCAGGAGGAGCACGTTCGCGCCGGAGTGGACGAGCCCCGCCAGGGCGAGCCTGGGGTCTTCTCGCCGCCCGAGAGCACCCCGACCCGCTTGTCGGCGTCGTCGCCCGTGAACAGGAACGAGCCGAGCACCCGCCGTACCTCGCCGTCGGTGAGATGCGGCGCGGCGGCGGCCAGTTGGCCGCGGACCGTGTCGGCGGGGTCGAGCGTGTCGTGCTCCTGCGCGAAGTAGCCGAGGCGCAGCCCGTGCCCGCGTACCACCCGCCCGCTGTCCGGGCTGTCGTGACCGGCTAGCAGACGGAGCAGTGTGGTCTTGCCCGAGCCGTTCCGGCCGAGGATCACCAGGCGGGAGCCCCGGTCGACGGCGAGGTCGACGCCGCGAAGGACGCGCAGATCGCCGTACGACTTGGCCAGGGCCACCGCGCCGAGCGGCATCCGTCCGCACGGGGCGGGTTCCGGCAGTCGGATCCGGGCCACCTTCTCCGCCTGCCGGACCGGCTCCAGTCCGGTGAGCAGGCGGTCGGCACGGCGGGCCATGTTCTTCGCCGCCACGGCCGTCGACACATGGGCGCGCATCTTGTCGGCCTGCGCGTGCAGGGCCGCCGCCTTCCGTTCGGCGTTCGCCCGCTCCCGGGCCCGCCGCCGCTCATCGGCGTCGCGCTGGGCGAGGTAGGCCGTCCAGCCGGTGTTGTGGACGTCGAGCGTGGCGCGGTGCGGGTCCAGGTGGAAGACGCGGTTGACGACGTCGGCCAACAGCGAGGTGTCGTGGCTGATGAGGACGAGGCCCGCCTGATGCCCGGTCAGGAACCCGCGCAGCCAGGCGATCGAGTCGGCGTCCAGATGGTTCGTCGGTTCGTCGAGAAGCAGCGTGCCGTCGTCCGCGAACAGGATGCGGGCCAGCTCGACCCGGCGTCGCTGTCCGCCGGACAGGGTCCCGATCGGCTGGTCCATCACCCGGGCGGGCAGCCCGAGGCCCGCGGCGACCCGCGCCGCCTCGGCCTCGGCCGCGTACCCGCCGCGCGCCTGGAACTCCGCCTCGGCGCGGGCATAGGCGTTCATCGCCCGCTCGGATCCGTCGGCCATCTCGGTCTCGGCCGACCGCAGCGCGCGTACGGCACGGTCGAGGCCCCGGGCCGACAGGATCCGGTCGGTGACCGTGACCGCGGGGTCCGCCGCGCGCGGGTCCTGGGGCAGGTAACCGACCGCACCGGTACGGGAGACGGACCCGGCGGCGGGACGCTGCTGCCCCGCGAGGGTGCTCAGGAGGGTGGTCTTGCCGGCGCCGTTACGGCCGACGAGGCCGATGCGGTCGCCGGGGGAGACGTGGAAGGAGAGGCCGGACAGCAGCAGACGGGCGCCGACGCGCACGTCGACACCGCGAACGGTGATCATGGGAAAACGCTCCAGAAGTCAATCGGCTCAAGGACACACGGGTGGCGTGGAAGCGGGTCCTTGAGCTAAGAGACGCGGGGCGTAGACATACCGCCAGGCTAACGGGACCGGACGCGGGACCGCCTCCGATTTACCTGCCCGAGCATCCCGGCGCACACTCGCCGGGAGACCTTGCCGCTATACCTGCCGGTGGCGCGGTGGCGCGGTGGCGCGGTGGCGCGGTGGCGCGGTGGCGCGGTGGCGCGGTGGCGCGGTGGCCCGGTGATCGGTGGCCGAGTCGTCCGGCAGCCGGGTGGGGGTCGGCGCTCGGCAGTGGCGCCGACTTGATGGCCCGCCCGGCCCGATGGCCCGCCAGCCCGGCCCGGCGGCTTGCCGGGCCGGTCGTCCGACGGGCCGAGCGGGCCGGTTGATCTGATCCGCGCGGTGGCCGGGCTATCTCCGCCGATGGGCCGGTGACGCCCGCCCGGGGTGTCGGCCCGGCAGCGTGAGGCCGAGCTGTTGTCCGCCCGGGATGTCAGCCCGGCAGCGTGAAGCCGAGCTGTTGCCCACCCGGGGTGCCGGCCCGGCAGCGGTGAAGCCGAGCTGTTGTCGGCCCGGCAGCGTGAGGGCGAGCTGGTGTCCGCCCGGGATGTCAGCCCGGCAGGGGGAAGCCAAGCGCCTCGGCTGCCAACTGCGGCGTCGGCTGCGCCCAGAGTTCCGCTGTCGCCTGGTTGGAGGACAGTGAGCGCAGCTCCGCGTGGTCGAGATAGAGCGTGCCGTCCAAGTGGTCCGTCTCGTGCTGGACGATGCGTGCGGGCCAGCCGCTGAACACCTCGTCGACGGCGCGCCCGTGCTCGTCCAGCGCCGTCAGCCGCACCTCGGCGTGCCGGGCCACGACGGCCTGCCAGCCCGGAACGCTCAGGCAGCCCTCGAAGAACGCGGCCCGCCCCGGACCGATCCCGTCGTACGACGGATTGACCAGCACCCGGAACGGCTGCGGCACCCGCCCGCGTACGACGCGTACCTCGTCCGACACCGGCGCCGGGTCCTCCATGACGGCGATCCGCAGCGGCACGCCGACCTGTGGCGCGGCGAGGCCGACTCCCGGCGCCGCATGCATCGTGGCGCGCAGGGCGGCGACGAACCGGGCCAGCAGCCCCGGGTCCAATTGCCCGTCGAACGGCTCCGCGCCCCGGCGCAGCACGGGGTCACCGGCCGCGACGATCGGCAACGGACCCTCGTGGCCGAGGAGTTCCTCGACCAGGTCGCTCAGAGTGATGCGCGAGGCGCTGCGGTCAGGTTCGGATGCCATCGCGCCAGGATGCCAAGCCCTGTGGAGCCGATCGAGGCGGCGCAGGGCGAGTCCCGCGACTTTCCTTGTGTGACGCAGGCCACACGTGGGCCCGGGAACTCGCCGCCACCGCGCCCCGACTACTGGACCGCCACCGGCGACGGGAGCCCAACTCCCCGGCCCACGGCCCCCTTCCGTCCCCTGCCCGACCGGAGAACACCGCCGATGTCCACCACTCCCTCCCCGGCGACGGACGCGTCCCCGCGGCCCGCCGCCCCCGCCCCGGCCCCGGCCCGAAGTGTCCGGTCCGCCCTGCGCCCGCTGATCCTGCGCCTGCACTTCTACGCGGGCGTGCTCGTCGCACCATTCCTGCTGGTGGCCGCCACGACCGGCCTGCTGTACGCCGCCTCGTTCCAGGCCGAGAAGATCGTGTACGCGCAGGAACTGACCGTCCCGGCCGGTGACCACAAGCTGCCGCTGTCCGAGCAGGTCGCGGCGGCCCGCACAGCCCACCCCGAGGGCACGGTCTCGGCCGTCCGCCCCTCCCCGGAGGCGGACGCCACCACGCGGGTCCTGCTCTCCGGCGTCCCCGGAGTCGAACCCGACCACACCCTCGCGGTGTTCGTCGACCCGTACACCGCGAAGGTGCGCGGCTCGCTGGAGCAGTACGGTTCCACCGGGGCACTGCCGCTGCGCACCTGGCTCGACGGGCTGCACGGCAATCTCCAGCTGGGCGAGAGCGGCCGGCTGTACAGCGAGCTCGCCGCGAGCTGGCTCTGGGTGATCGCGGGCGGCGGCCTCCTGCTGTGGTTCGGCCGCCGCCGGGACCGGCGCACGGTGCGCGGAACCAGCGGCCGCCGCCGCACCCTCGGACTGCACGGCACGCTAGGTGTCTGGGCGGCCGCCGGATTCCTCTTCCTCTCCGCGACGGGTCTGACCTGGTCGACGTACGCCGGGGCCAACATCGACACCCTGCGGACCTCGCTCCACCAGGCCACCCCCGCGATCTCGGCGGCGACCGGCGGCGACCACGCGGGTCACAGCGGTTCCGGAACGGGCGCCGGAAAGGGGGACACCCCGCGGGGCCTCGACGGGATCCTCGCGGCCGCCCGTGCCAGGGGCCTCGGAGACCCTGTCGAGATCGTCCCGCCCGCCGACGCGTCCTCGGCGTACGTCGTGAAGCAGATCCAGCGCAGCTGGCCCGAGAAGCAGGACGCGGTGGCCGTGGACCCGGCGAGCGGCGAGGTCGTCGACGAACTCCGCTTCGCCGACTACCCGTTGCTCGCCAAACTGACCCGCTGGGGCATCGACGCCCACACCGGGACGCTCTTCGGCCTGGTCAACCAGATCGCCCTGATGGCGCTCGCGCTCGCGCTGATCCTGCTCATCGTGTGGGGCTACCGCATGTGGTGGCTGCGCGGCCGTGCCTCCTCGTTCGGCCGGCCGATCCCGCGCGGAGCCTGGCGGCACGTGCCGCCGCAGATCCTGGTCCCGGCGCTCGCCGCCGTCGCCGTCCTCGGCTACTTCGTCCCGCTGCTCGGCATCCCGCTCGCCGTGTTCCTCGCCGTCGACGTGCTCCTCGGTGAGATCGCGCACCGGAGGAGCGGGCGCACCCCGGCGGCCGGATAGCGTGATCCGGCACGCGGTGAGGCCCCTTCGGCTCCGCCCGCACCCGCCGCCGGGGGCCGCCGGGCCACCCGACGCGCGGGAAGGCCGGTCACCGAGGTGACCGGCCTTCCCGGCAGAGGCGCCGAACCCGGATCGCCCGGGGGTCGGATCGGATCAAGCACGCTCGAAGTCGCCCGCGAGCGCGGACGCGATCCGCAGGTGCGAGGCCGCCTCGTCGGGCCGGCCGAGGCGCTGCAGCGTGCGTCCCAGCATCAGCCGGGCGTAGTGCTCGACCGGGTCGAGCTCCACGAGCGCGCGCAACTCGGCTTCGGCGCGGCGCAGTTGGGCCGAGTGGTAGTAGGAGCGCGCCAGCAGCATCCGGGGTCCGGTCTGCTCCGGCACCTCCTCGACCAGGCTGCCCAGCACCCGCGCCGCCGAGGCGTAGTCCTTGGCCTCGAAGAACAGCTGCGCCCGCTCCCAGCGCTCCGCGGCCGTCCCGTGGTCGTAGTACGTCATGTCCACCACTGACCTCCTTCGACGGGCCACAACCGCGCTGGTTGGTTGAATATTCCACGAACCGTCGAGGGTATGTCCTGGACGTCTCGGGGCGGCTGCGCGCTGCCTCGGGGGCGGCCACGGGCTGCCCCGGGGTGGTCACGCGCCGGCGAGTTCCGCGTTGGCCCGCTCGGTGACGAGGGCCAGCACGCGCCCGGCCGTCGCCAGGTCCTCGGCCGAGATCCCGGCGTACACCCGGGCCGCGATCTCGTTGCCTGCGGTGCGGATCGACTCGAACAGCTCCCGGCCGCCGTCCGTGAGGGACACCTGCTCGGGCGTCGGCTCCGTCAGGAGCCTGCGTGCCGTCATCTCCTCGACGGTCCGCCGCGCCGCCGACTCCTCGATCTTCAGTCCGCCGGTCAGCCGGCCCACGAGCCGGGCGCGCTCGACGGTCCCGCCGTTGTCGGACACGGCCCGCAGGGCCACGGACTGCTCGAAGGTGGTGCCGCTGCGGGCCAGCGCCCGCCCCAGGGCGGCCCGGGTCGCGTAGTGGGCGAGGCCGATGACCTGGCCGTTGACGGGGGGAACGCTGACGGGGGGAACAGGGGTGGTCATGACTACTCCTCGGATGAAACCTCTTCGGAAGGAAGCGAAGCCTCGCCGGAACGCGGCTCGGCTCCGGTGTGCGGATCGAGCGGTACGTCGAGCAGGAGGGCCACCTCGCGGCTGAACGCCCGTGTGCGCTCGCCGCCGAGTCCGCCCAGTGGTTCGAGGAGCTGCTCCAACAGGCCCTGGACCACGGTGATCGCACGGAGGGTGATCGCGCGCCCGTCCTCGGTGAGGGACAGGCGCACCGCGCGGGGGTCCGCCGGATCCCGGGTGCGGTCGAGAAGGCCGGCCGCCTCCAGGGAACGGGCCAGCTTCGATACGTAGAGCGGTTCGAGGCCGGTGTGGTCGGCGAGCCGGCGCTGACTGGGGTGATGCCCGTCCCGGTTCATGCTGTACAGCGACGCCACCAGCGAGTACTGCGCGTGCGTCAGGCCCAGCGGGCCCACGGCCCGGTCGACCGCGACGCGCCATTTCATCGACAGGCGCCAGACGAGGAAACCGGGCGTCGCGTACTCGGATACCGACTTCGCTGCACTCATGCAAGAAACAGTACATGGCTACTATGTCCATGGCTACTATTTCCTCGAACGGCCCGCCGGATGGCGTACGGACCTGGGGGCCGTGTCCCGGGCCGCCGCGCCGGTTCTGAGTCAAGTGCCCCTCAATGGGCGGATCGATGGCCTGACGAGAGGTCCCCGACGGGGCTAGGTTGGGCGCCATGAGCAATCTTGATCGGGAGGCGGTTCCCGCCCCCTGCGGTGGCCGCGGGTTCGTGGTGGCCGAGCCGGTGCGCGAACTCCTCAGCCCCCGCCGGGTCAAGCTCGGCGAGTCCACCGAAGTCCGCCGCCTGCTGCCCAACCTGGGCCGACGCATGGTCGGCGCGTGGTGCTTCGTCGATCACTACGGGCCCGACGACATCGCCGACGAGCCCGGCATGCAGGTTCCGCCGCACCCGCACATGGGCCTGCAGACCGTCAGCTGGCTGCACGAAGGCGAGGTGCTGCACCGCGACTCCACGGGCAGCCTCCAGACGATCCGCCCGCGTGAACTCGGCCTCATGACCTCGGGCCACGCCATCAGTCACTCCGAGGAGAGCCCCCGCGCGCACTCCCGCCTGCTGCACGGCGCGCAGCTCTGGGTCGCCCTGCCGGACAGCCACCGGCACACCGACCCGCGCTTCGAACACCACGCCGAACTGCCCGTCGTCACCGCCCCCGGCCTGCGGGCCACGCTGGTGCTGGGCTCGCTCGACGGAGCGGCCTCGCCCGGCACGACGTACACGCCGATCCTCGGCGCCGACCTGGCTCTCGCGAGCGGCGCGGACGTACGTCTGCCGCTGGAGCCCGACTTCGAGTACGCCGTCCTCGCCATGTCGGGCGAGGCCCATGTCGACGGCGTACCGATGCTCCCCGGCTCCATGCTCTACCTCGGCTGCGGCCGCACCGAGCTCCCGCTGCGCGCCACGTCGGACGCGGGCCTCATGCTTTTGGGCGGTGAGCCGTTCGAGGAAGAGCTGATCATGTGGTGGAACTTCATCGGGCGGTCGAACGAGGATATCGCGCAGGCCCGTTCGGACTGGATGAAGGGCTCCCGATTCGGTGATGTGGTGGGGTACGACGGGGCACCGTTGACCGCTCCCGAACTCCCGCCTGGCCCGCTGAAACCGCGCGGAAGGGTGCGCTGACTTGGGGTTCCAGCTCTAGCGCACGCCTCCCGCGGGGCACGGCTGTCCCCGCTCGGCACCCGGTGTTCCCGAGGGGCGATCGCTCCTCGGGAACGCGTCGACGGACAAAGCTGCGTTCTCACGTCTGGCCGACTGCAGACGGGCACCGCGTGGCGCACGGTCAGAACACGGCGCCGCGGCCTCAAACGAGCGTAATGGGCTACAGAATACTTATACGCGATATTTGGGATAGATAAGACAGGCCCGTTTGACGGGTGGCTGCCGGTGTAGGTAGAACCTGGCTTCACCGCAGGCATATACCTGCTTCGGCACATTAGGGGAGGGAAACCCATGCGCAAAAAGTTGGGGCTGGGGATATTCGCAGCCGTTTCAGCCGCAGTGTTGGCCATCGCGCCCTCAGCATCGGCATACGAAACGGCGACGAACACGCGTAGCCAACTCTTCGATACATATCCGGCGACCAATGCCAAGTCGTGCATGACCAGGACCATCTATCTCGCTCGCTACGAGTATGACTGGCAGAGCGTGATGTTCGGCCGCACCCCGGGTAACGAACAAGATATTAAGCTTGAGAAGGGCAATTACACCTGGGTGGACTGCATCTCGTATTACAGCGAAGGCGTTTACCAGCATTGGTCAACGCTTACGACCCCCGGCCACCCGACTTCGACACTGCCGGACGTGCATTACACGTTCACCGATGACCCGAATAACCTATCTCAGTACTGGGCTCTGTGGGGAAGCCAGCTGGTCCCTATAGGGCCCTGGTAGACCTCGTGCGTCTGTCCCGTCGCGAGCACGTCGACCAGCCGCCCGCCCCGCACCCCGGGCGCCGCCTCCCGCCGAGCTGGTCCGCTGTCATCAGGTGACCAAGTGGCTGCTGTTTTCCGGCCAGCGTCGGGTCGTCTGGTCTGTCATGGGAGTGGCTGTTCACAGCGGTCGCTGGTCGTGTTCTGGTTCTCTCAAACGAGACGGTTCGCCTGGTGGTGTTCAGAGGGGTGGCGGTTGGTGTGCGGGGTGGTCGCTGGCCTGGTGTGTTGTTGATTCGTTGAGACGCCATCCGCTTATCGATCACGGGGCTGGCCTGGTCGAACAGGGTTCCTGATCGGGTGATCGCGCGAGAGGCGGCACATGAGAGCAGGGCCTCTTGGTAGTTCGGGGGTGCGAACCAAACCGATCACCAGGAGGCCCTGTTGCCGCAGTCTTTCGCGCTCGCATGCCTGGAGTCCAACTCGCAGTCCCGGTCGTGTGACCTCCTCGCGCACAGGTTCGGCAACGGGGCGGACCGGCCGGACCGCATCCCGCGCTATGTCTCCGACATGACGGAGGCAGAGTGGCAGGTCCTCCGGGCCGTACTGCCGGTTCCGGCCTGGTTGGAGGGGCGGGGCGGACGGCCGGAGGGCTTCTGCCACAGGCAGATGATCGACGCGGTCCGCTATGTGGCGGACAACGGCGTCAAGTGGGCCAACCTGCCCGCAGACTTCCCGCCGTATCGGCGCGTGCATGCTTTCGCCCGCCGTTGGCACGTGACGGGTCTGCTCGCCGAGCTCCACGACCGGCTGCGCGACAAGGTCCGCCAGAAGGAGGGCCGCTTGCCGGATCCGACGGCCGCGATCGTGGACTCGCAGTCTGTGCGGGCGGCTGCGAACATCCCGCGCTGGACGTCAGGCTGGGACGGCGGGAAGAAGGTGGGCGGCCGCAAGCGGCACCTGGTGGTGGACTGCCTCGGCCTGGTCCTGGCCGTCGCGGTGACCGGGGCGAGCGTGCAGGACGGCGACGCCGCCGTCCGGCTGCTCGAGCGGCTGCGCAAGATGTACTTCTCCATCCGCCTGGTACGGGCGGACGGTGGCTATGCCGGTAGCCTGGTCGACTGGGCCCGCGAGAAGCTCCGCCTCACCCTTCAGATCGTCAAACGCACTGATGACACGAGGGGTTCGCGGTGCTGGCGCGCAGGTGGGTGGTGGAAAGAACGCTGAGCTGGCTGATGCGCTCGCGTCGCCTGGTGCCGATCGGGAGGGTGCCTTCGGCGGTTGCCCAGGAGGAGCGGTGGGTCAGCTTGGGTTGTAGCCGGTCCCAGGAGCGGGCTTTGGCCGTGCCGTAGAGGCGGGCCGCGAGTCGGGGAACTCGGCGTACGTTCCGAACCGCTTCCACCTGTCATGGTCTGCAGCGCGAAGCCGAGCCTTGATCCGACCTTCGTTGTGCCTAGTGCGCGCCCGTTCCCTGCACGGCGGGCAGCCCCATGAAGAGACGGGAGGCGGCGTTCCCTTCGGAGCGGTGCCGGTCCGCTCGGCGACGGGTGACGGACCGCCCACGTCTGAAAGGCACTTCGCTGCGCCGGACATCCGCACACCGCGTCCTGATCGCCACCATCGTCATCGGCCTCGTCCCGACCGCCACACCCGCAGTGGCCCAGGCTCAGGTCCGCCCGACACGCCATTTTGTCGTCGGCTGCCTTCGCCAGGTCTGTGCGCGGACCCGGCCGAGGCCGCCCAGCGGGCAGTGTGGAGGTTCTCCTGTCCCCGTACGCGAGGTGTTTCCATGACCGGCGTAGCGCAGCGTTCAGTATCGCTCGGTCTCCACGAAACTCGCGTCCGCGTTATCGTCCGCGCCGATGGCGGCGGCGGTCGGGTCGAATCCGGGCGGGCTGTCCTTGAGGCCCAGGCCCATGCCGGCCAGCTTCGCCTTGACCTCGTCGATGGACTTCGCACCGAAGTTGCGGATGTCCAGGAGATCGGCCTCGGAGCGGGCGACGAGCTCACCCACGGAGTGGACGCCCTCACGCTTGAGGCAGTTGTACGAGCGGACCGTGAGCTCCAGCTCCTCGATCGGCATGACCAGATCAGCGGCAAGGGCGGCGTCCGTGGGGGACGGGCCCATGTCGATGCCCTCGGCGTCGATGTTGAGCTCGCGGGCCAGACCGAACAGCTCGACCAGGGT